>JBAWYD010000106.1:0-7664 GCA_037143735.1 Deltaproteobacteria bacterium | reverse complement strand
CTGCAACAACCTGATATTTTCCGGAAATATCCGCTGCAAATGATACTTGACCCAAAAAAATAAACGATAAAGCGATAAAGATTGTCAGGATGCTCTTGTAAATACCCTTGCGCATTCGTGCTCTTAAGCCGTGCCGCAGGCCGACCGATTGCCAAAAGGCCATAATGATCACCTCCATTTTTACATGGTGGACGTCCCGGATTTCTTCTTGACGTTCCCCCACGCATTTCTATCTGCCGACTACCGTCACTTCGTCGCTGGGATCACTTTCCAGGCCATCGCTGTCAACCGATGTAACGGCGTACGTCTTATTCTTCCCCTTTGCGGGGCCCGCTTCGCTGAAAGTTGCCTTCTTTGCAATGTCAAGCAGCTTCTCAAGGCCGAAAAATTTCTTTTCATAAACGACATAACGGGCGACATCGGATTCACTTGCCGCCTTCCAGGCAAGATCAACCTTCCCTTCACGGACCTCAGCAGTGAGACCCGAAGGCTTTTGTGGCTTTGGTTTGGTCTGGACACTGATGGAATCGGAAAAGTCGCTGATCAATTCATCCTTATCCTCAGTCTGGATTCTGTAATGGTAGGTAGATCCATCCTTCAGTTCCTTATCGATATAGCTGTTCTTTCCCTCCACCTTCGCAATTCTGGAAAAGTCATCCTTTGAACCGCTGCTTCGATAGACATGGTAGAAAGCAATGTCTTTTTCGGGATTTGCTGTCCAGGAGAGAGGAACGACCTTGACCTTAAGGGCTTCCCCCTTCAGTCCGGACGGTTTCACAGGTCTCGGCTTTGTGGTCGCGGCTGCCGTCTCGGCAAGTTCACTTTCTACATCCACCTTATTAAATGACGTCATGGTGTAGTAATAGGTCTTGTTATCCTCAAGTTTTTCATAACCCTCGCCGTGAGCGAAACGGTTTACGGACCGGTTGTCAATTCTCTTAAGCAGGACGTATTTCCCCGTCTTTTCCTTAGACCAGTACAGGTTATAACCTTCAATCTCTTCCTGCTGACTTGCCGTCCATGTCAGGTCAACCTTTTTAACCTGTCCGCTCTGGGCCTTCATACCCTGCGCTGTTGGCGGCTTGCCCTTTGTAACGGCAGATACGGTAACGGAAGGAGATGTCTCCAGATCCGATTCTTCAAAGGCGGTTATTTGATAATAGTACCGTGTTTTATCACCCAATCCCTCTTTGTCTGTATAATTGATCTTCTTTTCCGATGAAGGGGCATCGATCTTTTTTATTTTTGTGAAACTCTCGGTTTCCGATGTGCTTCGGTAAACGTAGTACCCTTTAATAAATGGCGCATCAATGAAATTCCATGTTAATTTTATTTCCCTGATCATGTCTCCCTGCACAGTCGGGCCGTTGACAACAGGTATCGTCGTCCCTTTAATGAACGAAGAAAAATCGCTTTCCAGATTTTTTTCATTATAGGCGGTCAATTTATAATAATAATCTTCACCGTCTGCAAGCCCCTTACCCAGATAACTTACTTTAAACAATTTATCGAGGGTTGTTGATGCGTCCGCACCGATACCGAGGTCCGTTCCGAGAACGTTGGCTACTTCCCTGTAGGGTCCCTGCTGTACCTTGGCCCGATAGAGTTTATACCCCTTCAACTTCAGGGGATCCTCACTCGCCATGGGACTTGGAGACCAGGTGAGCTGAATGCTCCTTATATGCCCCTCCGCCTTCAGAATCATGGGAGGGTTGGGGGTCAATGCCGATTCGGCAGATATAACCGATGAAAAATCACTCTGAAGTCCCCTGTTATTGAACGCCCTGATCTTGTAGTAATAGGTTGTATTTCTATCCAGATCCTGATCAAGGTATTCAGGTTGCGTGACCTGGGTAATTCTCGCGAACGGGCCGGATTCCGCATTGCTCCGGAATATTTCGTAACCCGCCGCCGCCATCCCGGGCGGCTCATCCCAGTTCAGAAAGACGCGCTTGTTTCCCGCTCGCTTCTGCAAACTCACGGGTCCCTTTATGGACGCTTTATCTTCTCCGTCTTTCTGTTTCAAGGCCATACTTGATATGGTCGTCGTGATCAGAGAGGTGAGTTTTTGGATTTCATTCACCAATCCAGCGTCACCGAGAGATCTCAGCTGTGTATTCAAGATGGGTCTTTTCTGCTCGATGTGGATCACCTTACAGTTGATGGCAATGATGGAACCTTTCTTCTCGACGCCGCCGACGACGATCACATTAAGACCCAATCTTGTTCCTATATCGACGACATTGTCCAGGTTATCATTCTGTTGGAGGTCGTTCAGGTTTAAAAACGATTCAAGTTCCTTGCGATCAAGCAGGTATAGGGAATGTTCAGCACCGAGGGAATTCATCAGCATATTGGTCACTGTGGTGCCATAACCTGAGGCTTCCATATTCACCGTACCAAAATTAAAAACAGAAACTTTGACCCGAGGGATTGCCTCAGCAGCGGCTTTCGGTGAGGAGAGCATTGTCATGACGAGAAGAACAACAACAAGACAGCTCAAGACCTTTTTCCCCATGGTTTTCCTCCAAATGTGACGTCGGGAGTTTTCCGCGACTTTTAGTGACATCCTATCTGTTTTGAATCAATTTATCGATGAGTTCCTGGGACTTTTGGGAAATGGGGGTAGAAATACCCTTTAATTTCTCGTCAAACATGGCATCCGTATATTTTTCAATCGCAAGATCGATATTGCGTCGTTTGAGCCTCTGTTGCTCACCTTGGTTAAAATATTCAACCTCGAGACTCTGGAATTGTTTGAGAACGCTCTGCCCCATTTCGGAAATCTTTTCATTGGTTAATTCATCGAGGACTTCGGCCTCGGATGGAAGTTCCAACGGATCATGGGGAATGTTTGCCGCCGCCACCGCGTCCTGATACTTGTCTTCCTTGATCAATCTTCCCGGTATGGTATTGGCGTAAATATTCTCTCCCGTGGAGGTATCCACAAGCTTATAAGAAATCTCGACCAAGGCGCTGATCTTGGCCACCCCCTGCCTGTATGAAATGAACTGATAATTCCTTTTCTTGACGGTCCGGGAGGGCGCCGTTTTCATATCTTCGTCTGTCGGTTTCGGGTGCATCATCAGCCAGTCGGAAAATTCGGGGTTACGGACGTCTTCTTCATCCACAAGGACTTTCACCTGACTGGTGCTCGGGTTGTCGGAAGCCTTGGCTGTGAACTGGAGAACATCGCCCATGATGAATGTGTCAATGCCTCTCATTTTACCCACGGTCTGGGCAGCTTTCACATCCACAATGCCGGTCTGCCCCAGCTGCATCTCTCTTAAGATCGATTGCAGGTTTTCGCGTTCAATAATGCGAATATCACCGCTGCCGTTTTTATGGAGGTATGTAATGAGCTTGTTGGCAGCAATTTTTCCCGCATCCCTGTTGTTGCTGGGACTGCCAAAATCGAAAACGGCGATGGACTTTTTGATCCGCTTGTTGATATTATCTTTCAATTCCAGTACTTTCTGGAACAAGTCAGGATAACTGGGATTTAAGGATTCAACTTTCTGGTACCATATCAATGCATTGCCCCACATTTCACGCTCAAAATACTTGTCGGCCTTCTCCATCATCTTCTTGCAGAATTTATTCACGAAATCCTTGTAACCCGCATCTCCTTGCATGGATGGAATATAGGCCTTCACCAGTTCCACCTTCTTCAGGGCTGCATACAACTTGTCCTGGTCCGCCAATTTAACGGCTTCGTCAAAGTAGATTTTTCCGATCTTTGCTTTCAGGTCATCCAGTTTCTTTGAAAGCTCCTGATTGTCCGGTTGATACTCGAAGGCTTTATCATACATGAATATGGCTTTCTCCCAGTTTTTAGCCATTGCCGCCCTTTCTGCCCCGGCTATAAAGTAGGCGGCATTATCTTTTGCCTTCGCGTCCTGATACAGTTTTTGGACATCATAATAATTCGGATTGATATCTAAAGCGGCTTTAAACGCCTGGGCCGCCATTTTCCAATCTTCCTGTTTGCCCAATATGAGGCCCTGCTGATAAAACAACTTGGCGCCTTCCTGCTCAATCTTCGCCAGTTTCGCTCCCGTATCCTCATAATTGGGGAATTTTATATTCACCTGCCTCAATTTCGCCATGGCGGTTATCCAGTCTTCTTTCTGCATATCCGAATCCGCCTGGATGTATAGCGATTTCACTGTGTTGACGAGGGTGTTGATTTTTGCTCTGAGATTATCATGGAAAGCTTTTATATCCTTATTTTTAGGATCAAGATTGACGGCCTGTCCACTCTCTTTCGAAATCTGCTCCAGGGCGGGTACATTCTCGGGCGCCTGCGCCAGAGCTGATTTTGCTTTTTCATAATGGAGTTTTGCCGCCTCCTCTTTGGCTTTGAGCAGGGCATCCCTGTATTCCTGATTATCCGGACTCTCCTTTACTGCCTTGTCATACCAGCCGATGGCTTCGTCCCATCGGTTTTCTTTACTCAGATCCTGACCGGTTTTGTAGCTCTCAGAGACTGCACAACCAGCTATAAGAATCAGGACAAACAAACCGGTAAGAAACATCCGACATTTTCTCTGATTCATCACGGCCTCCCTCATGTCTTATTTTAATTCAATCCTATTTTCTTTTTTGTAAAGCTCATATTTTGAACAATTCAAACATTTATGCATCAGGGCACTATTTTGGCTTCAATTCTGTTTTGAGTTATTTCCAGGATCGTAATCTTTCTCCTGTCCAGGGTAATAGCCGCCACATCATCTGCAAGGCTCTGGGCATTTCCCTTGACCTCAATATCCAGGTCAACCTCTCCGTTGGCATATGAACGCTGATGCATCTGTTTGAATCCCTTTACCTCCGCCGCCAAAAGATCCTTAAAACGGGACAGATCCCGGTACGACTTCAGGCCGAAAACAACCAGCTTTACCGTGGCCATATTGGTCAATTCTGAAGACCATCGCTCTATAATCTGCTCTTTTATTTCTTTCGCTAAATCCCTGGCTGCATCTTCCGTCGTAACTTTTACATCACCTTTTCTTGTCTTGCTGTCCGTTGCGATGATTTCCCCCGTGTCCCCATTGACGACCTTTCCCGACACAATGACCTCGTTTGAGGACACTTCGATATCACCCATTTTAAATGACTTTGTCGTTACTTCCACCTTGGATAGAATGATCACTTCCGCACCATAACGACGGGCCGCCTGGGAAAGTTCCTTGCTATCGGCGTTCTGCGACTGGAGGCGTTCAAATCCCTTCGTTTTTTTCAAGGCGCCGGCATCCACAAGTTTAAATCCCTGCGATATAAAATATTTGGCCATTGAAGCCTCTGCAACGGCATCTTTTTGGGCTTGCTCACTGAAAAGCAGCATAAGGCGGGGTTTAGACTTTCTGGCCATGATGAGGGCAATCGCCTCCATTCGGTCTTTAAGCCTGCCGGTGCCGACGTCCGCTTCTATGGTCACCTTGTAAGCGTCTCCATCCCGTTCTTCCGAGACAATGGTGTAGGTATTAATAAAGCCCTTGGATTCCGAAAGGATTTGATCTATCTTGACTTGAAAATTTTCGACTTCAGAAAAACTTGTGATCATGACACCCACTTTTTCCTCAACGGCATTGCGCTGCGCGTTTTCAATCGCCTTATCTCTGGCTATGTCTACAGCGCCTTTGTTAATGGTTGCCATACCCACAGCCCGTACTTTGTCCTGGGCATAAACGGTGAAGGAGGAAAACATAAAACTCAAACCTAACACAAAGATCACAAAAACCAGTCGTTTCATATCATTCATCCACCATTTTGTCTTATTTTGTCATTGAGTGTCGACATGGACATACCGCGCATCTGACCAAGGATTTTCGGATAGTGATCGGAAGTTCATCCTCCCTTGCCGGAAGCCACCCCATTGTCATTGGGTAACTTCAAAATTTGCCGCCCTGAAAAACACAGATACCGGATAATAAGGGGAAACGCCATGAAATATACTTAAATTGCCATCCCGTGTCAAGATGATTTCCCGGCATCTTTTTATTAATGGATTCATGGTGAAGCTGCGGCGAAAAGGGCTTTCTGCCAAGACGATCAATACCCCATCTTGCCAATAAAGTCGTCTAAAGCCACCTGCCAGTATCTCATGGTTTTTCCCGTTGCCTCAATGAATTTCCGGCAACTAAGAACGCTATAAGAGGGGCGGGGGGCGGGCCGCGCCAGTTTATCCGATTTGATTGGCCTTATCTGAACATCTGCCATTCCCGCATATTTCATTATCCTCAGGGCAAACTCATACCAACTGCAGCTTCCCCTGTTTGTGACGTGAAAAACACCGTTATGACGGCCTTCGATGAGAATTTGTACGGCGGCAGCCAGATCCCAGGTAAAGGTCGGCGCTCCGATTTGATCATCAACAACCTCAATACATTTTTCCGTTCTCCCCTTATCCACAATGGTCTTTACAAAATTTTTACCGTTCCTTCCATAAAGCCAGGCTGACCGGATAAGAATATAGTTCGTTGACAGTTCCTGCAAATACCTCTCTCCCCTAAGCTTTGACTTACCATAGAGATTGACGGGATGGCAGGGATCATCCTCCACGTACGGCGTTTTTTTCTGTCCATCAAAGACATAGTCCGTACTGAAGTGAACCATTTTGACGCCCCTCTCCTGACAGACAAGCGCTATATTTTTCACACCTTCCGCATTAACGAAAAAGCACGTGTCTCTATCTGATTCACAACCGTCGACATCCGTGTATGCGGCTGCATTAATGACCACGTCGGGTTTCGTTTCCGAAATGACATCGCGACAGGCCGCTTCCGACGTGATATCGACATCATCAATATCTCTTCCCGTCACATTGTGACAGATCATCAACCTGACGGCAAGATCGTTGCCCAACATTCCTTTATGTCCCAGCACCAGTATGTCCATCAATATCTCACTTCCTTTAAAAACAGTCCCTGCGCCGGCGCCGTTACACCTGCCCGTCTCCTGTCCTTCGCCTCAATAACAGCGGTTACATCATTCGGGAATCGGTTTCCCTTTCCTATTTCAACCAGCATGCCGACCATATTTCTGACCATATACTTTAAAAAACCATCGGCCTCCACATCAATTTTCAGCATGCCACGGCAATCTCGCAATATTTCAAACCTCTTCACCGTTCTGATATGGTTTGTAAGCCCGCAATTGGCTGCGCAGAATGAAGAAAAGTCGTGTAACCCTGTGAAAAGAACTGCCGCCTCCATCATCCGATCAACACTCAGGGGGCTGTAAACCCACCAGGCATAACGCCTGTATAACGCGGATCGCACGTTCTCATTAAATATTTGATATAAATATACTTTACTTCTGGCATGATATCTGGCGTTGAAATCTTCTTTCTCCTCCATGAGTAGCTTAACCACGATGTCCTGCGGCAGAAGGCTGTTGATTCCCTTGAGAAGGTTTCTTTCATTGATCTTTGAACCTGTCTTAAAATTTGCCACCTGATTCAGGGCATGGACACCGGCGTCCGTTCTTCCTGAACCCGTGACGGTGATGTTTTCCTGCGTAATGGCGCCGATGCTTTCCTCAAGCACCTGTTGAATGGTCATCTGACCATGCTGACGCTGCCATCCATGGTACTGTGTCCCGTCATATTCCACAATCATCTTCAGGTTACGCATGTCAAAGCACCACCTCTCATGCTGCGAGAG
>JBAWYD010000105.1:0-7670 GCA_037143735.1 Deltaproteobacteria bacterium | reverse complement strand
TTGCGGAAAGAGAAAAAGCCCTGGCAAGGCTCCATGCGATTACGGAAGGTCTGGCTTCTGCTCCGGGAGGTGAGAAGAAATGAGAGTTTTGCGAAGTATCGTTCTGTTGGTTATCGGTATTGGGGGTTGCTTGTTCCTCCTTCTTTTAGGGAGTGCCATTTCAGCGCCCGCTCTTGCCCAGGGCCATGCGGGGCATACGGCGCAGCCGCCGTCAGCGAAGGAGAAGCCAGGGGCCGTCAAACCTCAGACCGCGCAACCAGCGCCGCAGGAACAGGTGGCAGAGGATGTTCCGCAGGTTGAGATTACGCCGGAACAGCAGCAGCTCATCGGCGTCAAAACAGTCAAAGTTTCCGTGAGACCCCTGCAGAAGGTCATCCGGACGGTCGGAAGGGTCGAGGTGGACGAACGAAAACTGGCCACGATCAACACAAAAATCGAGGGCTGGATCGAGAAGCTCTACGTGGATTTCACAGGCCGCTACGTCAAAAAAGGGGAGCCCCTGGCGGAAATCTACAGCCCGGAGCTCCTGGCGACGCAACAGGAATTTATCAGCGCGTTAAAATGGGCGGGGCGACAGACCGGCGCGGTGCGGCCATCGGAAGCCCCTCACGGAGACCATGTCGAAATGCCGCCTGCAACCGGTTCTGCGATAGTTTTCGATCTGCAAAAGATGCTTGCGAAAGACGCCGCCGCCGCTCTGGACGCTGCGAGGCAACGACTCCGCCTGTGGGATATCTCCGAGAAGCAGATCAGAAAAATAGAAGAAACTGGAAAGCCCGTCCGGACGTTGACCCTGTATAGCCCCGTCAGTGGATTTGTCACCCAGAAGATGGCCGTCCAGGGAATGAAGGTCATGCCGGGGGAAAAACTATTCGACATTGCCGATCTCTCCACCCTCTGGATTATCGCCGATATTTATGAACAGGAACTGCCTTTCATCCGGGTAGGGCAGCCGGCCCGGATCACCCTCAGTTATTTTCCGGGAAGAGAACTGTCGTCGCGGATTGATTATATCTTTCCCTCCATTGCGGCGGACACCCGAACGGCAAAGGTCCGCCTGACACTGCCGAATACGGGCGGCAAGCTGAAACCCCAAATGTATACCAATGTGGAAATCAGGATCAATCTGGGCAAAAAACTGACCATTCCCGAATCCGCCGTGATCGATACGGGCAAAGGACAGGTGGTTTACGTGGATCGGGGCAGCGGTTCTTTCGAGCCCCGCGAGGTCCAGCTCGGACTCCGGTCTGACGGCTACGCCGAGGTCCTGCGCGGCCTGAAGAACGGGGAAAAAGTAGCCTCATCGGCCAACTTCCTGATTGACTCGGAAGCCCAGCTAAAAGGAATAAAGCCCCTGAAGGGCGGCAGCCGCTAAGTAAGACAAGATGTTATTAAAAGAATTGACAGATATTCTGAAAAACGTCGCCCTTGAAGAAAGTGCTTGATTTCAGCCAAAGATAAATGATGTTTCTCGGCGATCATGATAAAGGATAAGCATGTCGGATTCTTTATTTTTAACGGAGACAAAATTTTTGTATGGAGCAGGCAGGTACGTTGAAGTGTGGGCTCCTTCCTCCTCAAATCTTGAACATAAATCCTAATGCAACAAGATAAAGCAAATAAAGGGGACAGATTTATTGTGCGGCCGGGCAAGGTCGTGTGATCAAGCGGGTGTGAACCCCGCCCCGGAAGGAAGGCCATCCACCGGGTAGCGAGTCCTTGGAGGCTGACTGGTAACAGTCAGTTTTAAGCGTAGGACAGCAAGCAGATAGGCCGTAAGCCGTAAGGCAGAAGGGATTGAGCCTCGTAATTGTCGCGATGGGAAGGACGACACTGTAATAAAAGTGGAAGTCAACACAGGCATTTTCGCTAAAGGCAAGGAATGCCTGCTTCCTCGGGGTCAGAGACCATGGCATGTTTGACATTGTGATTACACGGCAACCCGGGAGGCCCTGTGTCTCTCTCGTAACAAAGAGAGTATGCCGGACAACTGAAAAGGGAGGAAGGCAAATGAGGCACAGGGAGTCGGATAGCCTCGTAGTACCAGAGAAGGCGGATAATGCCGCTGGAGGGAAGGAGGCTACACATGGTAGCGCGTTGTGAGGAAACATTGGCCGTTCACGGAAGCGGGGAGCCGGTGGAAACGAAACTGCAACGCATAGCGGAGAAGGCCCGTAAAGAGCCGGACTTTAAGTTCACCAGCCTGTATCATCTGATGAATGAGGAACTGTTACGGGGATGCTTTAAGCGTTTGCGGAAGGATGCAGCCGCTGGCATCGACAAAATGACCAAGGATATGTACGCCGAAAAACTGGAAGCCAACCTGTTAAACTTGATAGATCGGTTGCATCGGATGGCGTATATACCGCAACCTGTCCGGCGCACATACATACCAAAACCGGGCAGCGCCAAACAACGTCCCTTGGGGATACCGTGTTTTGAAGACAAACTTGTGCAGGCAGGGCTTGTGCGGATACTGGAGCAAGTGTACGAGCAGGATTTCATAGAGGATTCGTACGGTTTCCGTCCGAAGCGAAACTGTCATGATGCGCTCAAAGCCTTGAGCGAGACGGTGGAGAACAAGCCGATCAATCACATCGTGGAGGCCGATATCAAAGGCTTCTTCGATAATGTGAATCAGGAATGGCTGATGAAATTTCTGGCACACCGGGTTGAGGACAAGAGGATTCAGCGCATGGTAAAACGTTTCCTCAAGGCAGGGGTTGCAGAGGATGGGAGTGTAACTGTCAGCGACGCAGGAACACCCCAAGGAGGGGTAATTTCTCCGCTGCTGGCAAATATCTATCTTCACTACGCCCTTGATCTCTGGTTTGAGAAGGTTTACCGCAAGAGCTGCACGGGGATTGCCCGGCTCATCCGCTATGCCGATGATTTCGTCGCCTGCTTCCAGTATAAGCAGGAGGCGGAGAGGTTTCGCGCGGAGCTGGTAGAACGTCTGGGCAAGTTTGGGCTTGAGGTTGAACCGACGAAGACCAAGATAATGGAGTTTGGGCGATTCGCCGTTCAGAATGCCAAGCAAAAAGGGGAAAGAGCACAGACGTTTGATTTTCTGGGCTTTACCCACTACTGCGGGACAAGGAAGGACGGCACAGGGTTTCGGATGAAACGGGTGACAGCCCGCAAGAAGTTTACCGCCAAGCTGAAAATCTTTAAAGAATGGCTGAAGAAGGCCAGGATTATGAAGACCAAAGAACTTTGGGAAAAAGCCAAGGCCAAATTGAGAGGCCATTACAACTACTACGGCGTAACCGATAACCTGCGTGGAATTATGAGGTTTGGGGAGGAAGTTAAAAAGCTGCTGTTTAAGTGGCTGAACCGGCGTGGTAAACGTGGCTGTCTCAACTGGCAAAAGTTCTGTGAAATGCTGAAGCGGTTTCCTTTACCGGAACCTCGAATCAGGGTCAGGATGTTTGGATTTTCTGCGAATTGACTATGTGAGGAGCCGTGTGCGTAAATAGCGCAAGCACGGTTCTGTGAGGGGTCAGCGACAACTGATGTATGGTTGAGATAATGTGGCACCGCCGGGAAACCAGGCGGAAACAGAGAACACAAACATTGACCTGCAGCATTGGGAGAAGCTGATCTACTCGACTTTCTGCTGGCAAAAAATAAATTTGTCCCCAAGGCAGCTATCAATCTCACCGTCAAGATCTGACTCAATTCCCACACAAAAGTGCTTGCATAAAGTTATATGATGCGCACAAAAGTGCTTGCATAAAAGATAATATTATGTATTTATCGCCTTATGAAACGCAATGTAACAGAATCTTTAAATGACTGGAAATCATCCGCGAACCGCAAACCCCTGATTCTCCGGGGCGCCCGGCAGGTTGGAAAGACCTATATTCTGAAAGAATTCGGTAGTGCAGCCTTTCCCCGTTGCCATTATGTCAATTTTGAAAAGGATGAAAGGCTCGGACGGATTTTTGAGCAGGATCTGAAACCGGGTCGTATTCTTGACGAACTGCAATTTTACCTCGATCAGAGCATCGACCGTCGCCAGGATCTGGTAATCTTTGATGAGATCCAGCGCTACCCCAAGGCCCTGACCAGCCTGAAATACTTCTCCGAGGATATGCCGGAATTAGCCCTGTGCGCCGCCGGATCGCTCTTGGGCGTAACGCTGCATGTGGACTCCTTTCCGGTCGGAAAAGTTCAGTTTCTGGATATGCACCCTCTTTCTTTTAATGAATTCCTCGACGGCGCGGGAAAGGAACGACTGGCCGAATTGATCCGGAAACATGACTTAACCCAGCCCCTCCCGGAGACGGCGCACGAACAATTATGGAATATGTGGAAACATTACCTGGTCGTCGGCGGTCTGCCCGAAGCAGTGAACAATTATAGGGAGAGACAGGATAATTTGTATGAGGCCGTTCAGATGATCCGAAAGACCCAGCGGGATCTGTTGGATGCCTATCTGGCCGATATGGCCAAACACTGCGGGAAGACCAACGCCTTGCATATCGAGAGACTTTGGCGGAATGTCCCGGTGCAATTGGCAAAGACACAGAACGGATCAGCCGGGAAATTCAAGCTTCGTGACGGCATACCCGGAATCCGCGGTTACGAAAGACTATCCACGCCATTAGACTGGCTCGAACGCGCCAATCTGCTCATTCGGGTTCCCATTGTAGACACCGTCGGCATTCCCCTTTTTGGGTATGTGAAGGAAAATCGCTTCAAACTCTATTTCTTTGACGTAGGACTCCTGGGCGCCATGAGCGGCATCGCCCCGGCCACGTTCCTGAACTATGATTTCGGCAGTTATCAGGGTTACGTGGCGGAGAATTTTGTGGCTCAGGAACTGCGGGCCGCAGGTGATAAGACCCTCTACTGCTGGCAGGGCCGCACGGCGGAAGTGGAATTTCTTCTTGAAAAGGAGGGGGAAATCATGCCCGTGGAGGTCAAATCCGGATGGGTGACCCAATCCAAGAGTCTGAAAGTTTACGCCGAGCGCTATCGTCCCCCCAAAGCTTACATCCTGAGCGCCAACAATATAAGCCGAAGAAATATCGTTCGTTATCTCCCGCTCTACACCGCCAGTCGTCTTAATTAGGGACAGAGCCCCGTTGACGGCAGCCTCATTCAAAAAGAACTGGGTTTTGTACCCCAGTATGATTTAAAAACGGGTTGGGAAGAGACGATCAGGGAGATGCAGGGGGAAAATAGTGCTGAGTGCTGAGGACTGAGCGGGAAAAAAGGGCGCAGTCCCTCATTTTTCCCACCCCATGCAAAACGCCATGGTTCCCTTCGACTGCTCGACAGGCTCGCAGCTCAGGGCAGGCTCAGCTCACCATCAAGACCTGACCCAAAATTTTCATCCTTGACAAAAGGACAATTGCATGCTTAATCGTCCTTTAAGGAAGGGCGTAAGATGATATCGAAGAATATTATTAAGGAAATCATCCTGTCGAACCGGGCATTCATCCTGGAGTCCGTTTCCGGGATCGTTCCGAGAGCGGCAGCAGAGGTTGTCGCCGCCGGAAAAACGGTTATTATGCATGGGATCCGACGGAGCGGAAAGACCTTCATCCTCTACGATATCTTCCGAAGGAACAGCGATGCGGCATTGTACCTGGATTTCGAGGACGACCGCCTGACCGGTTTCACGGCAGCCGATTTCCTGACGGTGCGGGATGCGTTCCTGGAACTCAGGCCGGAAACTTCAGGCCGGATCGTTTATCTTTTCGACGAAATACAGCATGTCGAGGAGTGGGAGCGGTTCTGCAGAAGGGTCACGGAGAGGGAAAACGCCGCGGTGTATGTCACTGGTTCCTCTTCAAAGCTCATGCCCCTTGAAGTCGATACGGCGATCCGGGGGCGGGCATGGAGCGTGGCGGTTTTCCCCTTTTCCTTCCCGGAATTCCTGCAGTTACGAATGGGGCGTCTGGATCGTAACGAGATCCTTTACGGAACGGGAAAGGTCGAAACGAAACGGTTTTTCGCAGAATATGCGAAGTGGGGAGGATTTCCCGAAACGGCGCTTGCCGCCGATCCCCTGGACAAGACGAAACTGTTGAAGGAATACCTGCGGGCGATGTTCTTCCGGGATCTCGTCGAGCGGTATGGCATGACGAACATCGCCCTGTTCGACGCCCTCGCCGACAAGCTCTTTTCCTCTTTTTCGACGCGCCTCTCCCTGACGGCCTTTTACCGGCAATACAAGGATCTTTTTCCATTCTCGAAGGATCTCCTTTTTCAGTACTTCCATAATTTTGAGGAAAGCATGCTGATCTTCGCGGTCCGGAAATTCTCCGAATCCTCGTACAAAAGGAGCAGGAATCCGGTCAAGATCTACCCTGCCGATACGGGATTGTGCCGCCGCGTCGCTTCGGAAGACGCGGGTCGCATATTGGAAAATATCGTTTTCATTGAACTTGCGCGGAGGGGTTGGGAAGTTTACTATTTCGAGGAAAAACAGGAGTGCGACTTTATCGTTAAAACCGGAGACGGGGCAGGGTTTGCCGCCTTCCAGGTCTGTCTGGAATTGACGGATGAAAACCGGCGTCGGGAGACAGGCGGACTGATTGCAGCATGCAGGCGCCTCAATGTGACCGAAGGGACGATCCTGACGGATGATCAGGAATCGGAGGAAGAAGCGGAAGGGATCAAAATCAGCGTGCTCCCCGTGTGGCGCTGGGTTAATAGCAAGTGATGGGGTCACCCATTCCTCTCATGTAATTCTACATTGAGGCGTTACCGGCAAGCCTCTCCCTCACCCACATTCTGAGGACCGGCCCCATTTCTCCGATTATTTATTTTCCCGATTGACACATGATGTGGCATTGTATATACTCCAAGTGCATACAATAGGGGGTGCATGAGTCATGAAAGCAGCGAAAGTCTTTAAATCGGGAAATTCACAGGCGGTCAGGCTGCCCAAAGAATTTCAACTTGACGTCAAAGAGGTGGGGATATTCCGGCAAGGCGGTGATTTGATTTTGAGACCCCTGAAAAAGACCTGGCAGGACTATTTTTGTCGCGGCAGTAAATTCACAGCGGATTATCCAGACCAGATTGATGACATGCCGGCGGAGGAAAGGGGCAGTTTGTGATTCGCTACATGCTGGATACGAATACCTGTATCGCGATAATCAAGCGCCGACCGGATACGATTCAGGCCAGATTGACCGCTCTCTCCGTCGAGGAAGTCGGCATATCCGGTATTGTAGCCGCTGAACTCTGGTATGGCGTTGCCTTTTCACAGAAGAAAAAACAGAACGAGACGGCGCTGAAAGATTTCCTGGATTATGTGACGGTGCTGGATTGGCCCTTTGAGGCGGGCGAGATTTACGGACGGATTCGTGCGGATCTCAAGGGGAAAGGGACCCCCGTAGGCGCCATGGACCTTCTTGTTGCCGCACATGCTTTATTCCTTGATGCTGTACTCGTGACGGGCAATGAGAGAGAGTTCCAGCGTGTGTCTGATTTGAAAATAGAGAATTGGGTGAAATAAGAAAGGGGTAATCTGGGGACATGAAATACGGGGACCACCTATTAATTTAAGATTGACAATTTCCGGCCATGTGCATAAACTACATAAACTAAACTCATTGAACTAATCTCATTGAACTAATCTCGAGGGGATGTGCTATGCAAACCATCAATATTCATGAAGCGAAGACGCACCTTTCCCGTCTGGTTGA
>JBAWYD010000104.1:0-7693 GCA_037143735.1 Deltaproteobacteria bacterium | reverse complement strand
GGGTCGATGGGACTCGAACCCACGGCCTCCGGCGTGACAGGCCGGCGTTATAACCGACTTAACTACGACCCCGTAAATATTAACGACTAATGGTAGGCGGAACAGGACTCGAACCTGTGACATCCACGGTGTAAGCGTGGCGCTCTCCCTGCTGAGCTACCCGCCTTCCTCTTACTCTTTTATGTCTAACAATTGTATCATTTTCTGTCAAGCACTAAATGGCCAATTCTGATCAATGCATGGGAATTTCTGGAGCATTCATCGCCGGCAATGAGGGCATACCGATGATTGTCTCCTTGTGGCCGGCGTCATCTTCTTTCCCTTCATCTTTTGGTAAAATAGCCGCTTTTAAAACCTCGTCCACATGTTCAACAAAAATGATTTCAATCGCTTTCAAAACATTAGCCGGAACATCGGCCAGGTCCTTTTCATTATCCTTGGGAATAATGACAGCCTTTAAATTACCGCGGTGTGCCGCCAATAATTTCTCCTTCAATCCCCCTATGGGCAATACCCTCCCTCTCAAGGTTATTTCGCCGGTCATGGCCAGATCGCCGCGTACCTTTCTCTTCATAAAGGCCGACGCAATTGAGGTTGCAATAGCAATTCCTGCCGATGGACCATCCTTCGGTATGGCTCCTTCTGGAACATGGATATGTACATCTATCTCTTTATAGAAATTCTCGTTCAAGCCGAATTGATCCGCCCTGGCACGAACATATGTAAGGGCTGCCTGCGCAGATTCCTGCATGACATCGCCGAGTTTGCCCGTCAAGACCATCTTGCCGCTGCCCTTCATAAGAGCAGACTCGATGGTGAGAAGTTCCCCCCCAACTTCAGTCCAGGCGAGACCGACAGAAAGGCCGATTTCGTCTTTTCCCTCCGTTTCCCCGTGTCTGAATTTCTGTACACCCAAATATTTAGTGACCGTTTTGGATGTAATCTTGATTTGACTCCCACCACCGTTTGTAACAATTTTCCGCGCCACTTTTCTGCATATGGAGGCAATCTCTCTTTCAAGATTTCGTACACCTGCTTCTCTCGTATACTGTCTGATGATTGCCCACAAAGCGCCATCCGTGAAATTAATATTTTCTTTTCTCAGACCGTTCGCCTCCATCTCCTTGGCCACCAGGAACTTCTTTGCTATGCACATTTTCTCCGGTTCCGTATAACCGGCCAAACGGATGACCTCCATCCTGTCCTGAAGTGCCGCAGGGATTGTTTGAAGGACATTTGCCGTTGTAATGAACATAACATCGGAAAGATCGTAATCAACCTCCAGATAGTTGTCATTGAAAGCATTATTCTGTTCCGGATCAAGAACCTCAAGGAGGGCTGACGAAGGATCTCCCCGGAAATCGGAACTCAATTTATCAATCTCATCAAGGCAGAATACGGGATTATTTGATCCTGCTTTTTTCAGCAGTTGTATGATTTTCCCCGGTAAGGCGCCGATATATGTTCTCCTGTGTCCCCTGATTTCAGCCTCATCTCTGACACCGCCCAGGGAAAGCCTCACAAACTTTCTGTTGGTGGCACGGGCAACGGATTTTGCCACAGATGTTTTTCCAACACCCGGAGGTCCAACAAAGCAAAGGATGGGACCTTTATTTTTATTTACCAGTGTCTGTACGGCAAGATACTCGAGGATCCTTTCCTTTACGGACTTAAGGCCAAAATGGTCTTCTTCCAAAATGGTCTCCGACTCTTTCAGGGTAAATTTATTCTCCGTCCTTTCTGACCATGGCATATCCAACAGCCAGTCAATATAATTTCGTACAACTGTTGCTTCCGCCGACATGGGGGCCATCATCTGTAATTTCTTGATCTCATGCTTCACCTTCTTGTGTGCTTCTTCAGACAATTTCTTCTGTTTCAGCCTTTTTTCAAGGTCGGCAATTTCGTTCTTAAAGTCATCCTTCTCCCCCATCTCTTTCTGAATAGCTCTCATCTGCTCATTTAAGTAATAATCTTTCTGGGTCTTTTCCATTTGTTTCTTGACACGTCGTTTTATTTTTTCTTCTACTTCGAGTATCTCTATTTCACCCAGCATGAACCCATAAATCGCTTCAAGCCGATCATTGACGTTGAATATTTCCAATACCTTCTGTTTGTCTTCAAGCTTAAGATTGATGTTTGAAACAACGACATCGGCCAACTTTGAATGACTATCTATGGAGGCTATTGTACCAACCATCTCAATATGGACTTTTTTGCTTAGTTTTGCGTAGTTCTCGAAGGATTCTCTGATATTTCTTACTAAAGCCTCAGCCCTTATCTGGTTTTTATCATCAATATCCTGAATTTCCTCAATATTTACGAGGTAGAAATCATCATTTGGCAAATATTCCCTTATTATTCCCCTCTTCTTGCCTTCAACCAGGACTTTAACAGTCCCGTCAGGAAGGCGTAAAAGCTGTATAATGGTCCCAATGGAACCAACCTTATGGATATCATTTTCCGTCGGCTCATCCTTCTGAGCGCTCTTCTGGGCTGCCATAAATATTCCCTTTTCATATTTCATGGCCGACTCTAAGGCTGCAATGGACTTTTCTCTCCCTACAAACAGGGGAACTATCATATGTGGAAAAACAACCACATCTCTCAGGGGAAGGAGTGGAACGGACATGATCATTTCTTTCTCTTCCTTGTTCTTTATGAAATCAAACATGTTTTTCTTTCCTGTTGTATTCCGTTTTATATTTAAGCCGTTTCTGTTTTTTTCTCAAAAATAAATATTGGCAGTTCCTTGTTCAAAACGACATCCTCACTGATGACGCATTCCCGCACGTCCCGCCGGGAAGGGATATCATACATAATATCAAGCATGGTGTTTTCCAGTATCGATCGTAGACCCCTCGCTCCCGACTTTCGCTCAACAGATAATTTTGCAATTGCCCGGAGAGCTCCATCCGTGAATTTCAATCTCACATTTTCAAGGTCAAACATTTTTTTATACTGTTTGATAATGGCATCCTTGGGTTCAATTAATATTCTTATCAGATCATCCTTATCCAGTTCATTCAGGGTAGCAATTACAGGCAAACGCCCTATAAACTCAGGAATCATGCCATATCTCAACAAATCTTGCGGTTGAACCTCGGACAACAATTCACCAATTTTTTTCTCTTTCTTACTCTTGATGTCGGCTCCAAACCCCATCATTGTGGCGCCGCTTCTCTTGGCAATAATATCTTCCAGATTATGAAAAGCCCCTCCACAGATAAAGAGAATATTCGTTGTATCCACCTGAATAAATTCCTGCTGTGGATGTTTCCTCCCACCCTTTGGAGGGATATTCGCCAGGGTTCCCTCCATGATCTTGAGAAGCGCCTGCTGCACCCCTTCACCGGATACATCCCTTGTAATAGAAGGATTGCCCGATTTTTTTGCAATCTTATCAATTTCGTCTATATAGACGATCCCCTTTGACGCTCTCTCAACATCATAATCCGCATTCTGAAGCAAACTCAGGATAATGTTTTCAACATCCTCCCCTACGTATCCTGCTTCTGTAAGAGTTGTTGCGTCCGCAATTGTAAATGGTACATTCAACATCTTCGCAAGGGTCTTTGCCATGAGGGTTTTGCCTGACCCGGTCGGCCCGATCAGCAAGATATTGCTCTTCTGAATTTCAACACCATCGAGATCGCCATGGGAAAACAATCTCCGGTAGTGATTATAAACGGCTACAGAAAGAACTTTTTTGGGTCTCTCCTGACCGATGACATACTGATCGAGAAATTTCTTTATGCTCTTCGGTTCCGGTATACCCTTTTGAAATTCCTGACTTACCGATGCTTCACATTCTTCTTCAATGATACATCTACACAATTCAATGCATTCATCACAAATATATGCAGCAGGTCCGGCGACAAGCTTTCTCACTTCATTCTGCGTCTTCCCGCAAAATGAGCAGAAAAGCACACCCTGACTGCTCTGATGATCTTTGTTCTTTTTAACCATTGAACAATACCTCTTTCACCGTGTTCTACGTTCTTTTTAGAATAATTTCATCAATAATGCCATATTCCTTCGCCTGCTGACCCGTCATATAATAATCCCTTTCCGTATCTGCCTGTATCTTTGAAAGAGGTTGGCTAGTGAGTTCAGCAAGAATATGATTTAATTCTTCTTTCAACCGCAATATCTCCCGCGCCTGTATATCGATATCTGTCGCTTGACCGTGGAAACCTCCAAGCGGCTGATGAATCAATATTCTTGCATGGGGAAGTGCGGTTCTTTTGCCCTTTTTACCCGCTGCTAAAAGAAGTGCTCCCATGCTTGCTGCCTGACCCATACAAACGGTACAGATATCCGGTTTAATGTACTGCATGGTATCATAAATCGCAAGCCCGGCACTTACAGTGCCTCCCGGCGAATTCAGATAGAAAAATATTTCCTTGTCCGGATCTTCCGATTCCAGATAGAGCATCTGGGCGATGACTAAATTTGAAACATCATCATCAATAGCCGTGCCGAGAAAGACGATCCTGTCTTTCAGAAGCCTCGAATAGATGTCAAAGGCTCTTTCTCCTCTGCCATCCTGTTCAACCACCATAGGAATCAGGGGCATTTACCGACCTCCATCTTGCTTTTCTTCTATACTAACCACATTCGTTGTGGCTTTTCCCTCAATATATTCAAATACTTTTTTTGTCAGAATTTCATTGGTCAAATTCTCTACCATATCGCTTTCTTCAAGAGATTTTTTAAATTCATCGAAATTCTGCCCTCTCCGCAGGGCCATCTCCTTTATTTTTTCTTCTATTTCCTCACTATCCACCGTTATGGATTCTTTAGCTGCAATATGCTTCATCAGAAGAACGGATTTGACTATTCTGGTTGCCTCTTCTCTATACATTTCCCTGTATTTAGCGCTCAACTCATCAATTTCTCTTGTCTTCAGTCCACGTGAAGCCATTCTCGCACGAGTATCCGCCAACATGTAATAAACCTGTCTTTCAATATACGATGGTGGTGCGTCAAATTCGTTTTTTTCAAGCAATTTTGTTACGATTAGAGCTTTCAATGCCGTTTCCGAGTTCGCTTTATTCTCTTCTTCCAGGGATTTTTTAATATCCAGTTTGAGGCCTTCAAGTGTCTCGTATTTTTCAAAGTTACGAATAAAATTATCATCTATCTCGGGTAATTTTCTTTCCTTGATGTTCTTTACAGTAACTGAAAATACAACATCCTTTCCGGCTATACGCTTAATTCTGTATTCCTCCGGAAATTTGACGTCTATCTGTTTTGTCTGGCTCTTCCTCAAGCCGATTATCTGATCCTCAAATTCAGGCAAAAACATTGAGGATCCAATTTCAAGAAGGTAATTCTCAGCCGTCATTTCTTTAAGGGACTCCCCGTCCAGGGTGCCTTTAAAGTCGATGACAGCGAAATCACCCCCTTTAATTTCTCTATCTTCACTAACTTCTTCCATCGTGCCGAACATATGCCGGATCTCTTGAAGCCTTGATTCAACATCACTTTCTGTAACTTGTTTTTCTTCCTTTTCAAGTATCAGCCCTTCATAGTCCTTCGGGTCGATGGCCGGTTCAACTTCAACGGTTGCTGTAAAGGCAAAACTCTTATTATCTTCAATTCCGTTTTGATCAATGTCAGGTTGCGTTACCGCAATAATCCCTTTTTCTTTAATGGCGTTCCAGTAATACTTATTAACAAGATTCGTTATCGTTTCTCCCTCGACATGATCCTTATACGTTGTTTCCAGAATCTTTCTTGGCACCTTGCCCTGCCGGAACCCTTTTATTTTTGCTTTCCTTCCTACATCACGGTACACTTCATCGAGTTCATTTTTAACATCCATCCAGGAAATATCAAACAACAGCTTCTTTTTTACAGAACTTATTTCTTCAACTTGCACAGCAACAGTCGCTTCACTCACAACACTACACTCCTTGGTATTGAATTTTTACTTCTCCTGGTAAAACTTACGTGAGAGAGAGGGTTTTAGAACCAGCGCCACACCCGCAGTCTGAAAATAGTAACGAACGCCCATGATGTCAAGGGAAAAGGTCAGGCTATAAATGCCTGACCAAAAATAAAATTACAATGGTGCGAGAGAGGAGATTTGAACTCCTATGGTGTTAACCGCTGGATCCTAAGTCCAGTGCGTCTGCCAATTCCGCCACTCTCGCATGGTTCAAACAGGGCTCTATATATTAATAACACAATAAATTGTCAACTTCAGTCTTATCTTGACCTTGACATGCACACCCCGTTATGCTCTTTTCAGTCTCGTTGAGTTAAACTTTCCCACCCCGCTTTTTCGGGGATATGGGGATATATGGAAAAAGAATATTCGGTTAAAGGAAAGTTGATATGCAATTTAAACCTGTAACAGTTGATGATTATCCGTCACTGAAAAAATACTTTGAAAAACAATCATTTCAGCTAAGCACCTACTCTCTTTTCTCCATTATTGTGTGGAGCAGTCAACATTTAAGAACTTTTTTCGCCGTTGAGAATGACACACTGGTTATTCTCAGTGAATTTGACAATCAACCTGAAGAGCGCCACCTGATTCTTCCCCTTTCCCTTACAGAAGTCATTACCCCTGATTTTCTTTACAACCTTGCAAAAAAAGCAGGGATCAGGAAGTATTGTTTTATCCCAGAAACGTTCCTTTCAACGCATGATCAAAACCAAATAAAATCTTATTTCACAGTTTCCGAACAGCCGGAGTTCGATGACTATATCTACCTTATGGAAGACCTTGTCCATCTCAGAGGAAATAAGTTTGCCAAGCAGAGAAATTTAATCAACCAGTTTCGCAAGACCCATCTGAGTAAAGGGACGGTGCGCATTGAAATGATAACCAGTGATAACTATATAGATTGTATGGAGTTTCTCAAGATATGGTGTGTTCAACACAATTGCGATCTTGATAGTAATGGAAGTCTGGCCTGCGAAAAAATGGCTGCCATCAATGCACTGAGAAACCTTGATCGTCTGGATTCAAAAGGTATTTTGATTCGAATCGATGGTGTTGTGAGCGCTTTCGGAATCTGCTCACACCTTACACACGATATGGGAATTCTCAATTTTGAAAAGGCCTTTTCCAACATTAAAGGACTTTATCAGTTCCTGGATAATGAATGTGCAAAGCGCCTTTTCAGTAGTTACAAATATATCAACAAGGAAAGTGATATGAGCCTGCCCAATTTAGCCCAGTCGAAAAATTCATACAATCCGGTTATGAAAATAAAATCATATTGTCTAACGGTCGTCAGTTAGTTCTTTTTAAAATCATATTATCACGGCATATTTGATGTTTTACAGCCTCCTGCAATTCGGAGCTTGCCGGTTTTGATCCCGATCAGTCTATTGTCATCAAAGAGCGCCATCGTTCCCGATCAGTTTCACAGGGAAGCCCCCTCAATTTAAGCATGGCGATAATATTTGCCTCATTAAAACGGAAATATGGATTCACCCTGAACTCATCAGCCAGGGTTGATAACACATGGTGCGGATTATATTTTCTTAAATAAATAGTGATGTCCTCATTATCAGGCTCAATCATTTTCGCAAATGACATGGCATCTTTTACGTAATCATGACCGGCATAAACTACGGTTTCATCAGGTAATGACATAAGTTTCATGATTGTTTCATAATAACCATCGAGATCACCTGAAAAACAATTACCTATCGTGCCATTGAACAGGAT
>JBAWYD010000103.1:0-7714 GCA_037143735.1 Deltaproteobacteria bacterium | reverse complement strand
GGATCGAGTCTGGCGCCGGAAGTTTTTCGCAAAACCTTTGGCGTGAAGGAGGGATATCTTGATCTGGAAGTTCTGGACAGCACGGATCCCGGCGCCGTACTCGCATATGCGGAGCGGTTTGATGTCAACAAAACACTTTTTATCGTTTCCACCAAATCGGGGGGAACGGTCGAAACCTTTTCCTTTATGAAATACTTCTACAATATTGTGACTGAAGCCCTGGGGCCGGAGCGGGCAGGCAGGCATTTTATCGCCATTACCGACCCGGGAAGCAAGCTGGCTGACCTGGCAGAGATGTACCGCTTTCGCAAAGCCTTCCTCAATGACCCCGATATCGGCGGGCGGTATTCGGCGCTCTCCTGTTTCGGCATGGTTCCCGCGGCGCTGATCGGGATGGATATCAGGACCTTTCTTGATCGGGCTATAAAGGTGATGGATCGGGAATCCGCAGGCATCATGTCTGATTCGGACGTCCTGAGCGGCGCTCTGCTTGGAGCGGCGCTCGCGGAGTTGGCCAGGGTTGGCAGGGATAAGGTGACGTTTGTCTTTTCGTCCGGGATCGCCGGTTTTGGTGACTGGGTGGAACAGCTTGTCGCGGAAAGCACGGGAAAGGAAGGCGGGGGAATTATGCCTGTTGTCGGGGAACCTCTGGGCAAAGTGGATGTCTACGGTGATGACCGGGTCTTCGTTTTTCTTTGTCTCGACAATGACAAGACGCTCGATGAAGACTTTCTGCTTCTTGAACAGGCCGGCCATCCCGTTTTGCGCATACAGCTCCGCGATTCCTATGACCTGGGCGGGCAGTGTTTCCTCTGGGAAATCGCCACGGCGATCGCCGGCTGCCGCCTGGGGATCAATCCCTTTGATCAGCCCGATGTAGAGGCAGCCAAGGCACTGGCGCGGAATATGCTCGCTCAGTATATGGAAAGGGGTGAGATTCCGGCGGAAATTCCCGCTCTATCCGGAAATAAGATGGCCGTTTATGGGGATATTCAAGCCGGGTCGCCTTCGGAGGCGTTGATAACCTTTCTCCTCCGGGCAAAGCCCCGGTCTTATGCAGCCCTTCATGCGTACATTCAGCCAACGGCCGGGACGGATGCTGCATTGTTGTTGCTACGCACCCGTTTGCGGGATCGATTCCACCTGGCGACGACGGTCGGCTATGGGCCAAGGTTCCTTCACTCTACAGGCCAGCTCCACAAGGGTGATGCGGGACAAGGCCTTTTCATTCAATTTACCGCAGACGATCCATGGGATACACCCATTCCCGACGAGATGGGACTTCCGGATTCATCCATCACCTTCGGCGTCCTTAAAAACGCCCAGGCTTCCGGTGACCGGCAGGCTCTCATCAATGCCGGCAGATCCGTCATCCGGTTTCATCTGGGAGGGGACATCCTGGGTGGATTGAAAGTGCTGACGGAGACCATCTGATAAAAACGATGAAAAAAATCCCAATCGTCCCACAACAGATCCAGGCGAGATGCGCAGACTGTTGAACGTTTAGGTTGTTTTCTTTGCGCCGAGCCAGGGCCGTGTATTGTCCAGAAGGTAATCCGAAAGATTTTCTACCATGCATTCCGGGCACAGGTGAACCAGCATCGCGCTTTCAATATGCCGGACAATCAGCAACCTCGGTGCATTTTGAGTGCAACAAAAGCAGCTGTCGGATATATCCTTTTCGTGAAAACGGTAATTTTCAGCATCATAGTATTTCATAGACATTCTCTTGAAAGTTTTTATGAGGCCTCCTGAAACGATACGATCCTTCAGATGGATTCAGGAAACTGCTCCGGTCGCTCTTTTTGCCGCAGGTATCTGAGCGGGGAACTTCAGCAGAAATATCGTTCCCTCTCCTTCCCTTGACGAAACCTCGATCACGCCGTTGTGAGATTCCACGATTTTTTTGCAGAAGGTCAATCCGAGGCCGGAGCCCCGGTGTTTCTCATCTTTTCCCTTGACCCTGAAGAACGGTTCAAAGATGAACGGAAGCTTGTCTTGGGGAATGCCGGTTCCCGTATCCGATATGCTTGCGGTGACATAATATTCGTCATGTTGAGCGGAGACGGTTATTTTGCCGCCCGCCGGTGTGTATTTTGTTGCGTTGCCGATGATGTTGGTAAATACCCGTACCAGGCTTTCCTCATCTCCGCTTATTTCCGGTAAGTTTTCCGGGATATTTGTTTCCAGAGAAATTCCCTTTTTACGGCAGACAGGGGCCATTTCCTCTGTACTTCGTGCAATGATGGAGGAAAGATTCAGAGGGTCTTTTTTCTGTGCGAGGGTTCCATCCTCAATTCGACTGAGATCCAGCCAGTGTTCGATCATCTCCTCGAGACCCTGGATACGCTTGCTGCATCGTTCGATGATCTCAGTAACGTCTTTGTCGAAGCGGTCCCCCGCTATGGCCTTGAGAGATTCGATGTACTGCCGGATCACGACGAGGGGAGAACGCATTTCGTGGCTGACAAAGGTAATGAAGCTCTTCTCCATCCGCTCTTTTTCTTCTCTCAGCCTCCTTGTCTCTATCCTGAGGTTGCGGTGGTCGAGCCCCCGTCTGGTTAACGCCCTTAATTGATCCGGGGTGAAGGGTTTGGGGAGGTAGTCGTAGGCGCCTTTCTGCATGGCCTCCACTGCCGAGACAATCGACGCGTAGCCTGTGATCATGATCAGAACCATATCGGGGATGTCTCTGGAAAGGATGTCAATGATCTCCATCCCCGATATGTTTGGCATTTTGAGATCGACAAAGGCCATGTCCGGTATCTGTTCCCGCGCAATCTTGATGCCTTCGACTCCCTCCCCGGCGGTTAGTACGGTATAGCCGGACTTTTCCAATGCCTGCCTGCACCCGTCTCGCAGGGCTTCCTCATCATCGATGATCAGAATCAGAGGTTTCTGAGATTTCGCATTCATGGTTATTAGCCGCCCAGTTCCTGAGCAATATAACTGAGAAGATCTTCCGCCTTCACGGGTTTCTGCAATACCTTGTTCACCTTTGGAAACTCCGCGGGAGGCTCAAAGGACTGGTAAGGACCCTGAAGATCGACAGCGCTCAGCATGAAAAGAGGCGTATTCTTTCCCGTATCGGTTGCACGGATTTTGTTCAATACGGAGAATCCCTCACCCCAGGTTTCCATCATCATATCGATAATGGCGAGATCCGGAGATACGGATTTCCACATTTCAACGCCGGCCTTTCCATCTTCTGCCATGAATACCTCGTATCCGCCCTTTTCAAGAATAAGTTTGGTTGCGAATAAAAAGTCCTTGTCATCGTCGATTAAGAGTATTTTCTTTTTCGTTGTCATGATCAATCACCTCCATAATGTTTTTAGTAACATTACTAAAAGCAAAGATGATGCCAAATCGTAATCTGCTGATTTAATTGAAGTAATTATGGGAGATAGGGAGGTCGAAGCGTTTTAAGGGGTAAAACTCCCCATCTGTGAGGCAGATAACCCCTGAATCACAAGGAGGTATTTAGGTCACGGTTCTGATTTTATTCCGTAGTTACGCATTTTTATTCTCAGGGTCTTTCTGTCGATACCCAGGAACTTTGCCGTCTTGTTGATCTGAAAATGGAAATGGCTGAGGGCTTTTTCGATGTGTTCCTTTTCAACATCGATCAGGGTGACTCTGCCCGATGCGGAATCGGCGACGGGAGCCTTTTCTCCGTCGCTTTGGCCATAGTAGAGGATATCGGACAGGTTTACCTCCTGATGATCACAAAGGACACACAGGCGCTCCATCGTGTTTTTCAGTTCCCTGATGTTCCCGGGCCATCTGTATGACAGCAGCGATTTTTTTGCTTCTTCGGAAAGGCGCCGCACCTTGCTGTCATATTTCACTGTGTACAGGTCGAGATAGTGCAGGGCAATGGGAAGAATGTCGGCCTTGTGTTCTCTCAAGGGCTTGATGTTAAGGGGCACGACGGAAATCCGGTAGAACAGGTCTTCCCTGAATCTTCCCGTTTCGATTTCGGACCGGATATCCTTGTTGGTTGCCGCAATGAGCCTGACGTCAACCTTCTCAGGTGTCGATTTGCCGACCCGCGGCACTTCCTGCTCCTGAATGACTCGCAATAACTTTGCCTGGATATTGAGGCTGATGTTGGAAATTTCGTCGAGGAAGAGAGTCCCTTTGTCTGCCATCTGGAAGCGCCCTTCACGTGATTCCGTAGCGCCGCTGAAAGCCCCTTTGAGATGGCCGAACAGTTCGCTTTCCATGAGATTTTCAACAAGGGAGGAACAGTCGACGGGAATGAAATGTTTGTCGGCCCGTTTGCTAAGGTGGTGAACGGTCTGTGCGACAAGCTCTTTCCCTGTGCCGCTTTCTCCCGTGATGAGAACAGTGCTGTCGGTCTGTGCGATCCGCTTGATCGAATCCTTGAGTTCTTTCATGTAATCGCTGGACCCGATCAATACGGAAAGATCTTTTTCGACGTCATGTCCTTCATCTTCTTTGAACGCATCGTCGACGGCGTCCTTGAGTTCGATTGCAGAGTACGGCTTCGTAAGAAAATTGAATGCGCCCTGACGCATGGCTTCAACAGCCATTGAAATGGTTCCGTATCCGGTGATGATGATAACCTTTGCCGATACGCTGTTTTCTTTGAGTTTTTTCAGGATCTCCAAGCCTCCCATTTTGGGCATTCTGACATCCAGAAGAATCAGGTCATAGGCGTCCTTGAGAGCCATTTCAAGGCCGCAAACAGCATCCCCCGTACTCTCGACATGATGGCCTTTCCGGGAAAGGATCTGATGACAGCCGTCCCGGATGGATTCCTCATCGTCGATAATGAGAATTTTATTGCCTTTCTTCATCGCTTCTTTCACTTTCCCTTTAAATGCAACGATCCCGAGCCTCAAGAGCGAATCTTTCCACCGAGGAGGCGGTACTTAAAGAATGCTATGATATTATACAAGATTGTGCAAGAGAAAGCTCAAGGGTACGTAAAGAACTTTTGGCTGGCCGTTTCCTGCAGATCAGCTGTAGAAGACATCGTCATCCATGCCGCTGTATTTTCCCCTGTATGCGGGCAAGGATATGATGAATGTCGTGCCACTGCCTGGTTCGCTTTCCGCATCAATGGCGCCGTTGTGTTTCCGGATGATTCCATAGACGATGGAAAGTCCCAGTCCCGTTCCCTTACCGGGTTCCTTCGTTGTGAAGAATGGTTCAAAGATGTGGGAAAGGTGTTCTTCGTCTATCCCTTTGCCCGTGTCTGATATGAAAATCCTGATGGCATTGTTTGTGCCCAGCCCCGTGACAATCGAAAGCTTTCCGCTGCCCTTCATGGCATCCGCCGCATTGATGAAAAGATTCAGGAAAACCTCTTCCAGCCTTGACCTGTCGCCTATCACTTCGGGCAGATTCTCCGCAAGATGGGTTTCTATTTCGATCCCGTGGAACATGGACTGATCCCTTACCAGCTTGAGAGCTGTATGGATGGCCTGGTTTATCTGCAGAGGAAGCATGTCGCCTGTCGGCGTTCTCGCAAAATCCAGCAGACTCTGTACGATTTCTTTGCACCGGTTCGTCTGGTAGACGATCTTCTGCATGTTTTCCCGTGCGGGGCTGTCCTCCGGGATGTCTTCCAGGACGAGGTTGCTGTACAGCAGGATCCCGCCCAGAGGGTTGTTGATCTCGTGAGCGACGCCCGCCGCCATCTCACCCAGGGCGGTCAGTTTTTCCGTTTTTGCCAGTTGCTGATGCATTTTCTGAAGTTGATCATCGTGGTCTTTCAGAGATCTGGACATGTAGTTGAACGCCTCGTCCAGCATGTCAAAACCCGAGATTTTATCGGGTGACAGTTTGTAGTCCAGGTTTCCCGAGGCGATGGCTTCCGTCGCCTCCTTCAGCATGCGTATTCTCGTGATGATGGTGTTTCCGAGGCGAAGGGAAATAATGAAGGCGATGATCATGCCGAGGGTTGTTATCCCCAGGTTTATCCAGATCGTCTTCCATTGTATGTCCCGGTATTTGGCTTCAAGGATGCCCGTGTAGAGGACGCCGATGAGCGTTTTATCCATGTTGAAGATCGGGGTATAGGTGGTGATGTACCAGTCATTAACGACGAAAGCCCTGCCCACCCAGTCTTTGCCTTCTCTGATGACCTGATCATAGACCTCTTTGGAAAGAATGGTGCCGATGGCCCGCCTGTTATCCTCTGTCATGACGTTCGTGGATATGCGCACGCCTCCCTGGAAAATGGTGGCCACCCCCATTTCACGGCCCTTGTATTTTTCACCATGATAGACGGTCTCTTTTATCTGATCCACGATGGCGTTGTCCTTGTTTATCAGAACGCCTCCGATCAGGATGCCGAGAAGTTTCTTTTGTTTGTTCATAATCGGGTATGCGGCTCTCATGACCATGCCTTCCGAGAGCTTGTCTTCGGTTATTTCCGCTGCCAGGGGCGTCTTTATTATATCCGTTTTTGCCCGTTCCGAGAGGGCGGGATTTTCCCTTAAAATACTTTCAATGGACATGAGCTCGGTTGAGGACAGGGGAATCTTTTTTTCTATGCAGTTTCTGACGAAGGGGTCCTGCAGGAGGTTGTCTCCTCTGATCACCGGATTTCCCGCCCTGTACAGGACCTTCCCGCCGGTATCCACGATGGTGAGCATATCGAGGAAAAGGTGGTTATCCTGAAACTGAGGGTCCGTTCCTTTTCGTATGAGTCCTCTTAAGTGTCCCATCCTGGCGATATCCTGCCCGGTTACAGGCTCATGCAGATCGGATCCTTCGGCGGTAAACTGAATCAGGGACGTTATTTTCTGAAGCGTACTGTTATAGATCAGCTTTGCCGTATTGATGTCCTGGCGCACCCTGTTCTGAACCTCTGCAATGGTGCTCCTGTTGATCGTCCATACGCTGATAATGGTGGCAAAGAAGCCCGTGAGGCATGTGGCGATCAGGAACCCGGCGACAAGGCGGCTTTGCAGGTTTAACTTGAAAAGCCGCTCTATGAGACTCTCAGTGATTTTCATTGTGTCTGCCCGATGTTGGAAATCACCCGAATACTATCACGGATAACATAGCATTATCAATCATTCTTTGGGTGCGCCGGGAAGGATGACATGCGGGTTCATCCGATCAGTTTTTTCACCCTTGAGAGCAGTTCCGGAACAGGGATGGGTTTCGCTACATAATCGTCCGCCTGCAGATATTCACCGTCCGTTTCAGGAGAAAACTTAAACCCTGTTTTGTCGGTAACGGCAGTTACCATCAGGATAGGGATATTGCTGCATGTATCGTCGTGTTTCAGGCTGTAGCAAAAATCGAACCCGTCCGTGTGCTTGTCCATCATCACGTCCAGGATGATCAAGTCCGGTCTGTCAGCTTCCAGGGTTTTGCGGCCGTCCTGGATATTCAGAACATGATCAACCTTGAAACCGTTATTTTCCAGCACAATCCTGAGCGCTTCGCCATAGTCCTTATCGTCATCGATGATCAGTATCTTTTTTTTCTCAGTCATGGGGAACCTCCGTTATCGTTCATTATTGATGGCTTTTGCCACTTCCAGCGCGCCGATTTTGACGGGGCAGTAGTCAGAGCAGCGACCGCAACCCACGCATCCGCACAGGGCTTCCTGGATGTCGGTCCTGTTGTAGTAAAGGAGCTTGTGTTCATGCCGTCTCTGCAGCCTTGACGCCTGGGTAGATCTCGGATTGTGGCCTGACGCCTCGCGCGTAAAACCGCCGAAGAG
>JBAWYD010000102.1:0-7798 GCA_037143735.1 Deltaproteobacteria bacterium | reverse complement strand
GCATGAACGATCCGACCTTCATCGAAACCCAGTTTCCCGTCAGCAAGCTCTCCAAGGAAAGCTACAAGGAGCGGAAGTCCAACAACAGCCAGACCCTCACGGGCCTCGGCAAATGGTGGGGCCGCAAGCCCCTCGTCCTCGTCCGGGCGGCCATACTGGGCCTGCTCCTGCCCGCTTCCGGCGACCCGAAGAAGGATCGGGAGATCTTCCTGAAGCTCATGACGATGGACGAGGAAGGTCTTTGGAATCGGCTGCGGGGAAATATTCCCGCCGCGGAGGTCTACGAGCATGCCACCGATACGGAAAGGGAATTCTACTTCGACTGCAAGAACGAAAAATGGCAGTGGAAGAAATCGGCAGCCAGGGAAGACCGGGCACATATGCAGCGGCGGGCCTTCAACCGGATGGGTTACGACAAGAAACTCACCTATTGCGTGCGACCGGAAGAGATCGCCGGTCCTTCGGAAGCGGCCTGGCAGGCCATCAACGCCCACCTGGAAACGGAGGTGCACAGCCTCCCGGAACTGGTCAATGAACTGGGCAGGAGGCACTTCGGCCACCCTCCTCGTGTCGGCGACGCCTTCTGCGGCGGGGGAAGCGTCCCCTTCGAGGCCGCGGTCATGGGCTGCGACGTCTATGGGACGGACCTCAGCCCCGTAAGCGCCCTCCTGACCTGGGCGGCCATCCATCTTATCGGCGGCGGCGCGGAGACGGCGAAGGAAATCCGGAAGGTACAGCAGCAGGTCTATGACGCCGCAGGGCGTCAGATCGAGGCCTGGGGGATCGAGCGGAACGACGAGGGCTGGCGAGACGAAACCACGGGAGAGACCGTCGGGAAGGGATGGAAGGCCGACTATTACATCTACTGCATCGAGGCGACGGACCCCTTGACGGGCTGGCGGGTTCCCCTGGCCCCTTCATGGATCATCGGCCAGAAGACGCGGACCATCGCCCGCCTGATCCCCGACAAGAGCACAAAATCCTTCCGGATCGAAATCGTCCAGGACGCAAGCCCTGATGAAATAGAAAAGGTTAAGCGAGAATATACCTGTGACAACGGCATCCGCTGCCCCGTGGACAAGGAGGGAAACCAGATCCCGCCGGAAATGCGGACCGTCACCCCCATTGACGCACTCCGGGGTCGGGAGGGGCTGCGGCTCTGGGAAAACGAAGATCTTGTCCCGCGACCGGACGACGCCCTCCAGGAACGCCTCTACTGCATACGTTGGGTGGGCCCGGAGACGGGCGAAAAGTGTTACCGGGCACCGACGCCGGCAGATCTAAAACGGGAGGTCGAGGTTCTGCGCCTCCTCAGGGAGCGCTTCCAGGACTGGCAGGCCAAGGGGTTCATTCCTGATAGGAAAATCGAACCAGGCGCCAAAACAGATGAACCGATTCGCACACGCGGCTGGACCCATTGGCATCATCTCTATAATCCCCGGCAGTTGCTGACGATCGGTCTATTTCAGGAACTGGCGGCCCAGACAGCGAAGACCCAAAAGGTCGGCGTTGCACTTCTCCTCGGCATCGGGCGGATGGCGGACTGGTGCTCACGATTGTGCAGGTGGGATTCCAGTGCAGCGAACGAAAAAGGGGCACAAGCCTATTTCAATCAGGCATTGAACACACTGGTCACCTATGCGACCAGGGCGCATGGTGCTTTAAAGACGTCATGGCCTCTCACCCTTCCGGAAAGGAATATCGGTTCCGATTCGCAGGTCGTTCCCCAGGATACGCGAATGACGACCCACACCGCCGATCTCTGGATCACCGATCCCCCCTACGCCGACGCCGTCAATTACGAAGAACTCTCCGAACTCTTTCTGGCCTGGTATGAAAAGCGCCTGCCCGTCCTCTTCCCCGAGTGGTACGCCGACAGCAAGCGCGCCCTGGCCGTCAAGGGGACGGATGAGAACTTCCGGATCGCCATGGTGGAGTGCTATCGCCGTCTGGCCGAGAACATGCCGGACAACGGCCTGCAGCTCGTCATGTTCACCCACCAGGACGTGGACGTCTGGGCGGACCTCGCCCTCATTCTCTGGTCGGCGGGTCTCAGGGTGACGGCGGCGTGGACCATCGCCACCGAAACGGACACCTCCTTCCGAACGGGGAAATATGTCCAGGGAACGGTCCTTCTCATCCTGCGCAAACGGAAGGAGACCCTCCGAGGAGACCGGTCCGACATCTACCCGGACGTCCAAGCCGAGGTTCAGCGGCAGCTCAAAACCATGCTGGAGATCGACGATAAGGAAGATCCGAACTTCGGCGATTCGGACTATCAGTTGGCTGCCTACGCCGCAGCCCTGCGGGTCGTCACGGCCTATAGCGCCATCGAGGATATCGACGTGGAACGCGAGCTCCGGCGGGTCCGCAGGGCCGGGGAGTCGTCGCCGTTGACGGATATGATCAAGAGCGCCGTCCGGATCGCCTCCGATTTTCTCGTTCCCGACGGTCTGGACAGCGGTATTTGGAAGCGCCTTCTGCCGGAGGAGCGTTTTTATATCAAGGGCGTCGAGATCGAGGCCCACGGGGAATACCGCGACGGTGTCTATCAGGAGTTCGCCCGCGGCTTCGGCATTCGCGATTATCGGGACCTGCTCGGCAGCGGCGCCGCCAACCAGACTCGCCTGAAGACGCCCGACGAGCTCAAGGGGCGTGATCTTTCCGGCGAGGGGTTTGCCGGATCGCTGCTGCGACAGATCCTCTTTGCCGTGTACAAGACCGCCGAGGAGGATGATCCGCGACCGGGGTTGGATTATCTCAAGCAGGAGATCCCCAATTACTGGGACCGCCGGCAGACGATCATCGCCTTGCTGAACTATCTTTCCCAGAAGCCCTCCGTGGCGATGGCGCACTGGAAAAAGGATGTCGAGGCGGCCCATCTCCTTCTGGGGGCCGTGGAAGGAGACGGCGTATGATCCATCGCTACTCCTCCCGCCGTGGTCCGTTGAAGGATTTTGGTGTAATGAGCGAGTTTTCTTCCTGAAAGAAATAATAGACATATCAACATGATTGATGTAGGTTTCACATCGAAATCATCAAGGTAAGTGGGGCGGCGAACCATCATTTATAATGAGCAAGGGTTATAACAACAATGAATTCATTAAATAGAGATTTATTCGAGATGGCTGGGAACGCAACTGATCAGATCGATGTCAAGATCAGTCATCGGATCATTCAACTATTTTCCGAAGGCCTGTATTCCAGCCCAAATAAGGCTGTGGAAGAACTCGTCTCCAATTCATTTGATGCTGGCGCGGAAAACGTCCACATCATCCTTTCCTCAGACCTGCGTGATGCAGACGCAACTATTGTCGTCATTGACGACGGAGAGGGAATGAATAGTGGAGGTTTCAAGAAGCATTGGATCATTGGCGAAAGCACAAGGCGGCGGGAAAATGGTTCTTCCAGGCGAAAGCCAATTGGAAAATTTGGTATTGGCAAGTTGTCAACATATGTATTGGCTTCAAAACTCACGCACATCAGCAAGTCCGGTGACACTTTTAACGCCGTCACAATGGACTATTCAAGACTAGCAGGCAGCGCCTCGGCTGCCCCCGAGGGAGTTTTCAATGAACAGACTATCCGAATACCACTAAGAACGCTCACTGAAGAAGAAGCAATGGATGCAGTGCGGCCATGGACAGGTGGAACAAAGGAAGGATATCAAGCTCTACGCCTGTTTGGTAAAAATGCGCGTCCATCCTGGACTGTTGCCATTATGTCCGGGCTCAAGGAAATGGGAAAGAAGATAAGTATTGGTCGTCTCAAATGGGTTTTGCAAACAGCCATGCCCCAGCGCGGTGACTTTCGGCTATTTTTGGATGGTGATCCCATTACACCGCCAGAGACGGATGAGCCTTTAGCGAAACTGGTAATAGGCAAAGATGTCGTTCAGATGCCACAGCCTTGTCCTGGACGTCTTATGGCACGGGAGGAAACAAGCGAGTCCAAAAATTCAGTCCATAGATATGGCGTGTATCACGACGAATTACTGGGACGAATCACGGGATACATCGAGATATTCAAGGATGAACTTGACGCGGGAAAGGAGAAATTCGGACAGAGCAACGGTTTTTTCGTTTATGTGCATGAACGACAGGTGAATGTAGACGATCTGGGTTTTGGTATCGAACGTAATCTACTTCGACATGGTACCTTTTCAAGGTTCAGAATGGTTGTCCATATTGACAGTTTGGACGCTGCGCTAAGGTCTTCCCGAGAATCCTTCCAACAAGGCGATCTTTACAAAGCGGCGCAGAACTTTCTCCGTGCCGGATTCAATCTTGCACGCAACAAACTCGTTGAACATGATAGGTCGCAGACTCCTGCGGCCCTGATTTCTGCGCGCATCTCCTCTGCACCGGGAAGCATGACCCGGAAGCCATTGCTGGCACTTGCTCAAATGGTTGCGGAGAAGAGGGCTACACCTTTCTATCTGCGTTTTCCTTCCGGACTCTCCGCTATAGCACAGACTGAGTTTTTGGAGGAGTTGAAGCAACAAGCAGAGGGAGCGGACGGTTTACTTCGCTCCACGGAATTAAGCGCTCTGGATTCAAAGGATGGTTTGGCGATCTTTGACGTACAGCAAGGTAAGTTGCTTATCAATTCTTCCCATCCGTTTGTTGCTGCGTTTCAAGAGCTCTTCACCGATCCCCGGCGGAATCTTCCTTTCGAAATGCTTGTGATGTCCGAAGTCCTCATGGAGGCTCACTTCTATCATATGGGTTTGGACGAAAGTGTGATTCGCGACGTGATTGGCAGACGCGATGAATTGCTGAGACAGTTCGTCAGATCGTCCGCACGTCGGACAGCCGGAATGATCGCCCTTGCCCTTACCGAAGCCCGGGATGATGAAAATAAACTGGAAGAGGAAATGCGTGCCGCTTTTGAGGCAATGGGATTTGCCAATGTGATTCGAATTGGTGGGAGCGGTAAACCAGATGGCACTGCTGAGGCTCATTTGGCAGCAGCGGAAGACGGCACTGTCCAACGATACAAAGTTGGCCTTGAGGCGAAAAGCGGTCAGTCTGTATCTGCTCACCGCTTGAATGTGTCAGGAATCGCCAGGCACATGCAGGATTACAATTGCGACCACCATTTAGTGATCGGCAATGGCTTTGCCACCTCCACCGGCGAAGATTCCGCTTCAGGACGTGAGATCAACACTCATAAGAGAAATACAGGTAAAACTGTAACGCTGATGCATATTGATGACTTGGCGAGGTTAATTCGGATTGCTTCAGCGAAACGCGTTGGAGGCCTCAGCCGTCTTCGCGATCTCTTTAAGAACTGCGTGACGCCGGAGCAAAGCAAGGAGTGGGTTGATAACCTTGCGGCTGAGACACCTAAGAGTTGGCCATACTTAGAGATTTTGGAGACCATCTGGCACTTAGCTGAAGAGCAGCCTAATGAAGCGGTGGAATATGCTGCGGTAATCACAGAACTCCGACATCGTACACCGCCGGTAAGGATGAGCAAGCAGGACCTAATTGAGTGCTGCAAAGCTATGCAGGTCATGGCACGCGACGTTGTCTTCGCTCGCGAAAATACGGTAGAAATCGATCGGCGACCAGACTTGATCCTGGAAGATATCAGGGCCGCAGTTGGCGAGTACCCCGAAGAGGAAAGAAGAACGATTCATATATGATTTCAGCAACACAAAAAGCTCATATTCGTCCTGTTCATCCGTTTCCGGCTCGGATGGCGCCTTCGATTGTTTGGGACGCGCTTCCCAAGAAAGGTGATTCTTTGAATATTCTCGACCCTATGTCCGGTTCGGGAACAACGTTGGTCTGCGCAAGGTTGAGAGGACACCGTGCCATTGGCTGTGATACGGACCCACTTGCACTTCTCATTGCGCGTGCGTGGTGCTCCGATGTTGAACCGGAAACTCTAAAGGTACAGGCACAGCTTGTTTTGGAACGGGCAAGGACCCTGAGCAAAAGATTGACTTCAGAGAAATTGTATCCGAAAAACACAGACGATGAGACTCGTCGATTTATTGACTTCTGGTTTGATCCGGGAAACCGACGCGAACTGAGCGCCTTGGCAACATGCATATCAAATGTTCGATCGCAAACTGAGAGAACTTTTCTTTGGTGCGCGTTCTCGCGAATGATTATCACCAAAACTTCCGGCACTTCCCTTGCAATGGATGTTTCACATAGCCGTCCGCATAAAGTCTATGATGTCGCTCCGGTGAAACCATTTGACGCCTTTCTCAAGGCTGTCTCAACGGTGGCCTCTAATTGTCCTTTTTCGGTCAATGCAAATACGGCTCCGTCCGCTGACATTCGGCATGGCGACGCCAGGGCATTGCCGGTAGAGTCTGCAAGTGTGGACATGGTGATTACATCTCCGCCCTATCTGAACGCCATCGATTACCTTCGTGGGCACAAGCTGTCCCTCGTGTGGATGGGGCAAAACATATCCGAGATTCGCGCGATTCGGTCCGGCAACATCGGTACTGAAGTTTCGAAAGAGTCCACTTCAAATGAAGCAATTCAGGCAACGATGAAAGCCATGGTCGATCTCGAATCGCTTGACAATCGGCGCCTAGGTATGGTTCGGCGTTATGTCAGGGATATGGGTAACGTGATGAAGGAATGCGCGCGGGTTCTGAAACGCCAGGGGTGCGCTGTCTTCGTTGTGGGCGATTCCGCCATTCGCGGCGTTTTTATCAAAAACTCGGAGGCCTTGATTCGACTTGCCAATAGCAACGGCCTTTCCCTCGTTTCGCGCAATACACGTCCAATTGAAACAAAGCGGCGGTATTTGCCCCCTCCCGAATCCGAGAGGGCTGGAGGCAAGATGCAGGGTCGCATGAGAGAAGAGGTCATTTTAGAGTTTCGTGCTGATTGAAAAGAATTAAGAATTTCGAATAGACAGAGGATAACGTATAGTAAAGAGAGAGAATCAGGGGCCCTTTACTATTATAATTCCTCCTACCACAAATTGTTGAACTTGATGAAGATACATGATTTCAATCTGTTATCAATGATGTTATTTCCACAATAATTGTGATGATATGTAGATATAGGCAGTTTCCACCATCTGACTTTTGGAACGGTGACAACGGATGATCCATCGCTACTCCTCACGTCGTGGTCCACTGAAGGATTTCCTGGCAACCCAGTTGCAGGGCGCCCGCCGGTACGACCGGATTGCCGGGTTCTTTAGCTCCTCCCTGCTGGAGGTGGCGGGCAAGGCACTGGAACGGATGACGCCGGAAGGCGGCGAGACCCAGGAAGCCGTTTTATCCTCGAAGATTGAAGGTACGCAGGCAATCCTGGGGAGCTGTTGAAGTTCGAGGGCGGGGAAGCGGATAACGGCATAAAGTCTATGACTGGACCGCGGTTGCGTGAAGACGTAATCCGAGCGCCCGCACGACTTTAAGTACCGTAGCGAACTCCGGATTGCCTTCGGGTTATAACGCCTTGTAAAGGCTCTCGCGTCCGAGACCTGTTTCGCGAGCGATTTGCGTTATTCCCTTCGCGCGTGCGATATCCCCCATAGCTGCCGCCACCAGCGCGCGGTCGCCTTCTTCGAGTGCAGCTTCCAGATAAGCGGCCATATCCTCTGCGGTTTCCAAATGTTCTGCAACATCCCAAGGGCGGATTTTAGTCTTTGTCATGATAGTCTCCTATAATTCGGATGAATTGTATCTTTTGGGATACATGAAAGCAAGGGGAATCTCCAAGCACCGAAGCGGTCATTGACAACAGAGCGCGATTAAAGGATAATGGCCGAAAATATAATGATTATGAAGAGGATTGCAGATGACGACACGACAGGT
>JBAWYD010000101.1:0-7905 GCA_037143735.1 Deltaproteobacteria bacterium | reverse complement strand
GCGGCAAGGCAGAAACTGGAAAAGGCGAAACCCCTTGCCATGTCCCCTCTGCAGAGAGCAGGGACTGATCAATTCAGACTCGTGGGGATTTCGGGGGATGAGAGGCTCAGGAAGGCAATTGTACAGGATGCGAAGGGGAAAATATATCCCCTCTTTATAGGAACTTATATCGGTCTTAACAATGGCAGGGTGGTAGAGATACTTGCTGATCGTGTTATCGTTGAAGAAACATCCCACAAAGCCCGTGCCGGCAAAAAGACTAAGGCAAATAGGATTACGATGAAGCTTCACAGCGAAGAACGTGGGGGAAGACCATGAAAAAAAACATGCGGTGGACATGGATTGCCTTGTTGGCAGGTTTCGTGATGTTTTTCGGGAATGTCCCATACGCAGGGTCTGCACCACCGGGCGTGGCGGATTCGGGAGGAACAGCGGCGACCGGTGTAAAAGAAGTCAGTGTCGGGTATCTGGAAAAGATCACCGTTGAGAAACTGAATGGTAAAGAGCGGGTTACCATGATTGTGTCCAGGCAATCGGGAGTCAATATCGAAAGCATGGCAGGCAACGGGGTCGTGGTGAAGATGGAAAACATGTTTGTGCCGGAGGAATTGAGAAGGCCCCAGGCTGAAGGAAAGCTTTCCAACGTCATCCGTGTAGTTCCTGCCCAGAAGTCCGCCAATGGCGCTCAATGGGCAATGATCGTCATCGATTTGAAAGAGCAGGTTCCTTACAGCGTAAGTCAGCAGGGGCAGAATGTTCTGATTGATTTTAATGTGACAACCCTTGAGAGCAAGACCGTCGCTGTGACTCAGGTACCCCCCCCCGTGCCCGTTCTGGAAGCGCCTGAAAAGGTTGTTAAGAAACCGGCAGAAGGTCAGGTCGGTAAAGCGGGAGAAACGACGAAACAGTACATCGGGCGAATGATATCCCTTGATTTCCAGGATGCGAACATCAAGGCGGTTCTCAGGTTGCTGTCAGAGGAGGCAGGAATGTCCATAGTCTCCGGTGAAGACGTCAAGGGCAATGTGACCGTATACATGCAGAAAGTTCCCTGGGATCAGGCCCTGGATGCGATCCTGGAGGTCAATGGTCTTGCAAAGAAAAAATTGGGCAGTGTCATCACGGTACTCACCCTGGAAAAGCTGAAGAAGGATGAGGGTGACCGGCAGAAGGGAGAGGAAGATCGTCTCAAGGCGGAGCTGCTCGCAGAAACAGCGGAACAGAAACGCATGGAAGAAAAGGGTTTGCTGGCTCAGATTTCCATCGAAGCCAAGATCGTGGAAGTGACCGATGAGTTTGCCAGAAATCTCGGGGTTAGATGGGGAGGCGGCGGCTACGGTAGTAGCCAGGGTACCGGCTGGTTGGTGACAGGCGGAAGCAATACAAACGCAAGCCGCTCCATGACTTGGGGGTATCCCCCTGAGACTGGGTATGTGACGCGATCCATGCCGGTCAATTTCCCGGCGGCGGTCAATCTCCCCTCGACCCTCGTATCACCAACCATCGGTCTGGTGCTCGGTGGGGCTTGGGGTGTTTTAGAGGCGCAACTGGCAGCTCTTGAGACGAATAACCAGGGGAAGGTTATTTCATCCCCCAGGGTTGTGACCATGAACAATGTAAAAGCCGTCGTTAAACAGGGGCAGCAGATTCCTGTTGTAACCCCTGCGACGAGCACCAGTCCGGCCACTGTCACCTTCAAAGATGCCCTGCTACGATTGGAGGTCAAACCGAAAATCACACCTGAAGGGAAAATCTCCATGGAAATCATGGCATCCAAAGATTCTCCAAACTACACACAAAAAATTCAGGATAATTACCCGATTGATACAAACATGGTGGAGTCGCGTGTGGTGATTGGGGATGGTGAGACGATTGTCATTGGCGGAATCGTCAACAGTTCAGAAAGTAAAAATGTAGAGGGCATTCCCTGGCTCTCCAAGATTCCGGTATTGGGGTGGCTCTTTAAATCGGAATCGACGAATAAATCAAAAAGACAACTCATGGTATTTGTCACCCCCAGGATCATGAAGGCGGATGCCGGAAGAGAGAAGCCGCCACCCGACATACCGTAGGGATAGTGTCTTCAGAGCGTAGACTGCATCATTCAAACGAAATATAAAATCACGCAAAGATGTCCATGTCATGAACCCATCAAATCTTAAGAGGTTTGCCGTTGCCGTCGTGTTTCTTTTCGGTATCACGGCTTGTGGTATGTCGAGCCCGTGGAAGAAAGAACAGGCGGACAGTCACATCAATATCGGGGTTGCCTATCTGGGATCGGAGCGGTTCACTGAAGCCCTGAAAGAATTGCTCCAGGCGGAGGAGTTTACACCGCGGGATCCCCAGGTGCACTACTATCTCGGCATTGCCTATAACGGGAAGGGGTTGATTGATAAGGCCGTCAGTGAATTCACGCAGGCCGTGTCTTTAAATCCAGAATATTCCGAGGCCCACAACTTTCTGGGAAACATCTATCTGGGGAGGGGGCAGTGGGACAGGGCGATCGATGCGTTCAAAAAGGCCCTTTCAAATATCATGTACGAAACCCCCGATAAGGCGCTCTTTAATATGGGGAGGGCATATTACGGCAAGGGAGATTACCAGATGGCCCTGAAGTTTTACGCCGAGGCAATGAACAAGAAACCCAATACGGTTCCTACACCCCTTCTCGATCATCACATGGGCATGGCAAGTTATGCCGAGGGTAACTATCCTCAGGCGTTCCAGTATTTTCGTAAAGCCATCGATCAGGCCCCTTCATTTCTCGAGTCTCGCTACTGGCTGGGGAATTGTTATATCAAAATGCACGACCTGGACCGGGCGAAAGAGGAATTTAAATCCATCATCAAAGCCGCTCCGGAATCGGACATCGCCGCGGAGGCCAGAAAAAGCCTCGATTCCATGAACGTGTCTCCAGGCAGGCCCTGATCAACCGGCCTGCCACTCGCCAATCCCTGCGTGATCTTCGAGTGGTTCCGATCGACCAGGACGGTTCTATTTATTCTCTTCCTCCTTCATTTGGAACTCACCTAATGACGTCAATAACTGACGCTATTGAAATTCCCGCTTGACATGCGGGATTTTCAATATAAAATGGCGCCATGATCCAACGTTACAATACCACCGATGCTATCAGAACGGCCATCAACCGAAGCCGTATAGTAGCTCTGCTCGGCCCCCGCCAATGCGGCAAGACCACTCTTGCCCGCCAGTTTGTATCGCCCGATTCACCCAACTACTACGATCTGGAAGATCCCGTAAGCCTTGCCAGACTCGATGAAGCCATGATTGCGCTCCGCGGCCTGAAGGGGCTTGTGGTGATCGACGAGATACAGCGGCGCCCGGAACTCTTTCCTGTTCTAAGGGTATTGGCCGATCGCGACCCCCTTCCGGCCAGTTTCCTTATCCTGGGAAGTGCATCGCCTGCTCTGCTCCGACAATCATCGGAGTCACTTGCCGGGCGGCTTGAAATAATCCGCATTGGCGGGTTGAGTTTTATGGACGTGGGAACGGCCGCCCAGGAGCGGCACTGGTTACGGGGAGGGTTCCCGCTATCGTTTCTAAGTGTGAGTGATAACGACAGCCTGGCATGGCGGAAGAATTTTATTCAGACCTTTCTGGAGCGGGATATTCCACAACTCGGCATCGGCACGCCGGCGCCGGCGCTGCTCCGCTTCTGGACCATGCTCGCCCACTACCACGGCCAAATCTGGAACGCCGCTGAACCAGCCCGGTCGCTCGGCGTAAACGAATCCACGGTTCGCCGTTACCTTGACCTTCTGGAAGGGGTGTTCATGGTGCGACAATTGCGACCCTGGCACGAAAACCTCAAGAAACGGCAGGTCAAGTCACCCAAGATTTTTTTCCGGGACTGCGGGCTTCTACACCAGCTCTTAGGAATCCGCACATCCGCGGATCTTCTTGCTCATCCGAAATGCGGCGCCTCGTGGGAGGGGTACGTCATCGAAGAGCTACTTACACGAGTTCAGCCAGATGAAGCTTATTTCTGGGCCACTCACGCTGGCGCCGAGATTGACCTGCTGCTCTTCAAGGACGGCCGCCGGATTGGTGTCGAGGTCAAACGCGCCGACGCGCCCCGACTGACTGCTTCCATGCGAACAGCACTGGCAGACCTGAAACTCGATCGACTTCTGGTTATCTATCCTGGTGAAATGAGCTATCAACTTACCGAAAAGGTTGAGGTTCTCCCTATGTTACAACTGGCCGAACGGAATGACTTAACCTTGCCATAATTGATAAGGTTGTCGTCAACGCATCCCTCCCATTTGCATCACAGCATCCAGAATGGCAGCAGACAGATCTGTTTCTCTCCGTCCTCAATGAGGTCCGCGCTATCGAAGCGCCGCTGTCCATGTGTCCAGCGCCCAAAAACGGTTTGACATTCCCGGCCGTTGCCCCTATATTGACCGCAAACCCAACCAGAACCGAGGGCCTTTGCCATGAAAAAACTTATTCTGTCGTCGATTATTCTCATTTTTTCAGCGCTGATTGTCCCGGCCGTCGGCCATTGCGATTACGCCATCCATCTCAAGAACGGAGGCCGTTTTCTGACCCCCCGCTACTGGGAACAGGACCAGGAAATCCAATTCTACATCGCAGGCGGCGTGATGGGGATTGAAAAAAACTCTGTGCGAAATATAGAAAAAATACCTGATGGTGCAGATGTTGTTGGTTATACCCTAAAAACAGTAGAAAAGGTGCCCCCGCCGGCGGTAAATCCGGTGCCAGAAACAGCGGTAGCGGGAGAAAAAGTGGCTGGGGTAGAAAAGGAAGATCCTCAAAAAAAACAACTTCAGGAAGAGCTTCGGACATTAGAGGCTGAGAGAGCTGTGGCATATGAAGAATATCGGAAAGCACAGGAAAAGCTTCGGATATTTGTGTCTGAAACCACTTCTGCACGGGATAAAGCTGAGAAATCTTCAGAACAAGATTCTATTGTTGCAGAAAGGGATGAAGCTCGTAAACGAGTCTTTGCTATAGACTCGAAAAAAGAAGAACTGATCAGGAAATTGCAGGAAAATAATCAGAAATAGCCCCTAACTCGGACAAACCTGAATCAAATTCTTTGGAGGACAAGCGCTCAACATTCGCCAATAACAGGAAACTTTAGCTTGGACTATCGGACCATGGATAGGGAAAGGCTAAAATCATAAGAAAAAGTTTTATGGGTTGCATATTAAGTTAACGACACTGAACCTGGTTAGATTTCTTTCCATGAGGTGAGGCTGATCCTCCTTATACCCTGCGGGAGACCGGCTATATTGTTCAGATTATTCAGGGCTTCACTGCTGTAATTTAATTCGCAATTCCCCTGGGCTGTGAGATCCAGATCTGTATGGTTGATCGTAATGAGAGAACCAAATAATTTGCCGTTTCCCGTCGAGACAGATGCGCCAATGCCGTCCAGAATTATCAGCCCCTCAAAGCAGGCGGTGCCATTAAATGTGAGAGCACCACGGACAATCATAATGCCAAAGCCATTGTCATTGGAACCAAAAGAACCGCTCGTACCGGCAGGCACAACGTTGACTTTCGGAGCTGCCCGCGTCCCTAATTCTATAGTGCTGGTGTTGGCGTCAAGGAAGGCGACGCTAGCGACAAAATTCACCCATGTCTGTTGAGTGCTCGTTCCACCCCCCTGTTTCCAGTCAGGGACGCCGACGATCTCTCCATTCTGATTGTCAACTTGGGCCAACGGGGCCGTTTCCTTGGTATAGACCCCGGGCACGGCCCCTCCAGATCCAGGTGTTACACCTGCGCAAGCAACGCCGTCGCAACCCGCATCTGCCGGCACTTTCCAGTCCGTCCCCCGTGTTTTGGCTGACCCTTTGTTTAAAAATCCAGGGTTTTCCCCATACATGGCCACCGCGCCGTCTACTCCAGGAATGTTGGACTTTGTGAATGTTACCTCGATGGTCTTGGAGGCGTTGTTGGCCCCCGTGCCGGTCATTTGAAACTTGTACTTGCCCGGCGCAACATAGTTAAGCACCACCGAGGTGTCAAAGTTGTAGCCTGTCGGACAGCTTATCGTAATCGGCACAGGAGACCCGGACGTAGTGGGATAGTTTGGCGGCGAAGTGGTGGTTCTCAGGTAATCGATGACCTGCGCCACCCCTGCCTCGGCATTGTACAGGGCAACCTGGCTCTGCCGGTAATTGCCGGCAATCTTGAGGTCTGTGGTAACGGTCATGACGGCCGTCGTTCCCAGTAGAACCAGAATGGCAATCAACATCAGGGTGACGGCCAGGACCATTCCCTTTTCATTCCCTAAAATACTCTTACGATTACTTTGCCTTGTCATATAAAACCTCGTAAGTCGTGAAAATACTTCCATCGCGCATATAAATGTGCAACCCTGATCACGCTGATTAATTGCCCAGCGCCAAATTCCGTGGAAAGGCAAAAGAGGAAAGGGTGTAATAGCGATAATGCCCCCCATAAGTTGCATCGGTATAGTTCGGATCCTCCTTGGCAGTGCGCGTGACAATCGTGATTTTAACCCTCCGGATATTTGCCAGATTGGCTGTGGGGGCGGGTGGCGTGGCGCCGTCATAGTATGCGAAAGACAGTAAGTGCACGTACTCCACAACAGGTTGATAAGAACTGGTAGATTTCGTGTATTTACTATTTCGTCTGAGGGACTTAATACTCAATGACAAGTCCGCATCATAGGCAACGTTTTCATCTGCGTTGTCGCCATCACTGGGGTCATCAGGCGTAATACTTCCATTACCGTTTAGGTCTGCCTTAAATTTAATGGTGTTGCTTCCGGCATAAGTAATTCCAACACAGCTAGTCCCAGCCGCAACCAGGGCATTTGTGCAGCGTGGAACTGGGGCGGCAGTCGGATCATCCGACCTCTGGTTATATCCCGCCATGCTGATCTCACGGACCATCATTTCCATGGCAATCCGGGCGTTCTGATGAAGCTCGGCGAGCTGCTCCTGATCGGCAAGCTGCTTGTTCTGCACGGTAAATACGGCATAGACGGCGGCCAGAACGATCAGCCCTACGGCCATGGCAATCATTAATTCAACGAGCGTAAAACCTCTGTCATTTGTATTCATCTCTAATCACTTACCCTGATGGTTTTCAACTCCACCGTACGACCGAAAGACCAAGTCACGATAACAGTGATGGTCTTAGGATCAGTTCCCGCCACTCCCCATGTCCGTGTGTAGTACGAACCGGAGGCTGACGCCTGGACCGTTCCGTCGGCCGATGCATAATCCGGCGAACCCGTTGTGGAGAGGGCTGTAAAACTTGTGGCCTTAAGTTCTTCCATCTTATCCTTGGCCAGAGTCGTTGCCGTGGTTAATGTTTGACTAGAAGAATTTCCCTTGATGACCGACGTTGTCACCGACGCCAGACCGAGAAGGGCGACGGCCAGTAAAAATATCGCAATCATAACTTCAATCAGGGTAAACCCCTTCTGACCGGACATGGATTTTTTTCACCTTAGCTTCAATTGATCTTAATACGACCAGCGATGCTGGTTGTAATGCTCTTCGTGCCCGTCGATCCCGTAAGACCAATGGTCCCTGTGCTTCCCGTACCGTTGGGAGAGAAGACAATGACCGTACCCGACGACGAAAAGGTAACGTCATAGTAAGCGGGATGGAGGTCTTTCGGTAAACCGATCGTTTCTCCCGTAAAGAAGCCATTTGGATTATTGTCACGAAGCATTGTGTATTGATGATTATTGTCTATATTCAGGGCAATCCGTTTATTCTCACTGATCGACTGCATACGGACAGCCATCAGATTGCCGTATACTTCTCTTGCCGCGCCACTCAGACGTCTCTGGGCCATGTATGTCTGAAAGTTCGGTATGGCAATAGCGCTCAGGATCGCCATTATGGCTATGACGATCATTAATTCTAT
>JBAWYD010000100.1:0-8091 GCA_037143735.1 Deltaproteobacteria bacterium | reverse complement strand
GGCCCCCAAATCGATTTCGAGTCGATCCCGTTACGACCACTTCGGTATCTCTCCGCAGAACATCACCTTATGGCAAAGAAACGGTGGATCCTATCCTCTTTTGGCGAAAAAATCTACTCATAATTTCAGCGCACGCCTCTTTCCGAACACCGCCGCGAACGGCTACGTTATGATTCAGTCTTTTGTCATTCAGGATATTGTAAAGTGAAACAACCCCACCCGTTTTCGGATCAGCAGCACCGAAAACTACCCTCTCGACCCTTGCCTGAATGATGGCGCCGGCACACATGATACAGGGCTCCAGCGTCACATACAGCGACGTTCCGGGGAGGCGATAATTGCCTGTCTTTTCTGCCGCCTGGCGAATAGCCAGAATCTCGGCGTGGGCAGAGGGATCATTCATGGAAACGAGTCTGTTATGGGACTTCGCCAAGATCTCCTCCCCGCGGGTAATCACCGCACCGACAGGAACCTCGTCCTCGGAAAAGGCCAATTCGGCTTCTTCGAGGGCCAAGAGGATAAATTTTTCATCCATATCCATCATGTTTGATCAAAAATAGAATTCTGTCCCTTTTGTCAAGCAAATTCGCCCGGCTGTACAAATGTGCCGTACCACCACACCTCCGGGGTTTCATTGTTGTTTTTTCTGTCAGATTGGCATATGATGCGGGTTGCGAGAGGAAAAACAGGTATGCCGCCAAAGAAAATCCTGATTCTGTCCATCTTGATTTCTTTTGCCATCCACGTGGTGATGCTGTCCTTGACCGGCTTCATTAACATGCAGGGAAAAAGTCCCCGGGAAGAGGTCTTGACGATTCATTTAAAGGACCCTCCGGGAAATACGAATCAAAGTCCCGAGGGGAAGGAAGAAACCAAACCGGCGCAGCCAATCGTTAAAAAAAATACCGATCCCCACAGGAGTATAAGAGAAGCTACCGTTGATTTGGGGAGTATCGATCTCAGATACACGCCTTATCTCAAGAAAATAAAACAGAAGATTGAAACCATCTGGAAATATCCCAAACGCGCCTTTGAAAAAGAGGGCGAGGGAATCACAGTGGTAAAATTTTCCATCAATAGAAGCGGAGCCCTCGTGGCAAGCGGTATCGTGACCTCGTCGGGGTCAATATTTCTCGACCAGGGAACCATCGACGTGGTGAGATCGGCAGCTCCTTATGAACCCTTTCCTCCTGATTTTGACCTCTCGCAACTGAACATCATTGCCAGATTTCATTACAAACTTGCCGAATAGACCGGCAACGATTAAAACCCATCAGATTTCAGAGTTGATTTCCATCAGGCTGCGGTTAAGCTCGAGTAGTCTGTCCCTGATTTCCGTCTGTTCAATCCACGGTTTGGACTCCATCTGCATCTTCCGGGCCTTGATCTGAGCCAGTTTGGCATCCAGATCCTCAAGGATGTAACCCCAGTCTATACGCGGGGCAGCTTTTTCCGGATACTCCACACGCCTGACAACTTCTCCCGTTTTCAGGGTTGTTTCTTCAAGATATTCGGGAATCAGCACCTTAAAACCAAAGCGTTCCCTGATTAAATCTGCCAGGACCTGCTGGGCGGGAAACTCTCCATGGACAAGGAAAACCTGCATATCCCTTTTCTGAAAATGACTCAGCCACTCCAGAAGCTGGTCTTGTCCCGCGTGAGCGGAAAATCCGTTGATGGTGAACAGTTTTGCTTTTACAGCAACATCCTCACCAAAGAGACGCACTTTTTGTGCACCGTCCACAATCTTGCGACCCGTTGTCCCCTGTGCCTGAAACCCGACAAATACAATACTGGCCCCTTCACGCCAAAGATTATGACGCAGGTGATGTTTGATCCTTCCTGCATTGGCCATTCCGCTCGCAGAAATCACGATGGCCGGGCCCGATTGGGTGTTGATGGCCATCGACTCCTCCGTGGTGGGTGTAAAATGCATTTGAGGAAGGTACAGGGGATCTTCCCCTTTATTTATCAGTTGCCTGGTCTCTTCATCAAGATAGGCTGTGTGGCGGCGAAAAATTTCCGTCGCCTGTATGGCCAGGGGGCTGTCCAGGTAAACAGGCATATCTGAAGGAAGTCTTCCATCCTTTGACAGCAAATACAGGGAATACATCATCTCTTGCGTCCGCTCTACGGCAAAAGCGGGAATAATGACCTTTTCTTTATTGCCATAGCTGTAGGCGATGGCCTCCGCCAGTTCATTGAGACTGTCGTCCTCATTTTTATGGTTCCGGTTGCCGTATGTCGATTCCAGAAAAAGAAAATCCGCCGAATCTATGACGCTCGGGTCTTCCATAAGCAACTGGGCAGGACGGCCAATGTCTCCCGAAAACACCAGTTTGACGGGCTGACCGTTTTCTTCCATCCAGATTTCAACCAACGATGCGCCCAGAATGTGGCCCGCGTCCCTGAAATTGACCTTCAGGCCCGGCAGGGGTTCAAACATCTCATCGTACGAAACGGCCTTGAGCAGGGGAAATGTGGCCTCGGCATCTCTCTTCGTGTACAGTGGCCCGATATTTTTTTCCCCGTAACGCAGTCGCTTCCTGCTCTTCCACTGTGCTTCCATCTCCTGGATATGGGCACTATCCAAAAGCAGGATCTTCAGCAAATCCACAGTAGGCTGGGTGGCGTAAACCGGCCCGCGGAAACCCTCATGTACCAGACGGGGGAGAAGACCGGAATGGTCGATGTGGGCGTGTGTGATAAGGAAAAATTCTATTTCCTTCGGCCCATAAATATCGACATCCCCGTTTCGTTTTTCGATCTCCGCATTTCCCTGATGCATTCCGCAATCCACAGCGAAACGACGACCGTTCACCTCCAGAATGTAACAGGACCCGGTCACGGTCCGGGCGGCTCCCATAAACTTTATTTTCATAATAATGATCCTTTCAAATTCTTCGTATGTTTAACGTCCCGCAATGGGGGCACTAACCCCTCATGGCATCTTCTTGAGAATTGAATATTTCGATTTCAGAGATCAGATCCGCCAGATTAAAGATCTTTCTCACGTTGCTGCTGACGCCGTAGCAGCCGATCTTTCCGGAACACATGATTCGTTACCCGGCTACCTCTGAATATTACAATAAAATAAGCCCCGTCCAGGTTACCCTGTTGCTGATAGGAAAAGAATCAATAGACAGGCCTGCTTTTTCGGCTGTCGCAATGACATCGATTCCCACAGCCTCCATGGAAGGCCGGGCTTTGAAGGGAAACCGGCATCTTGTACTGCCGTCAACGGCCACACATTCATCACACAGGCGGCAACATCCCCCGATGAAGCCGGCCGCAAAACGAAAACCCCCGGCAAACGCTTCCTTTTCTCCGAAATGGACCAGTTCGTGAAGTTTTTTCGCGGGGACAAAGACTTCCTCCGACGGCGCATTTGCGTACGGTTTTTCCAGTTCGGCGGACACCTGCAGCAAAATAGCCATGGAATAGCGATTGAGAGCTTCCCGGAATTCCGCAATGGTTGGCACATACGGCGGACACATGAGGTTCCTGTGATAGCTGCTGCACAGGGGAACCCGGCATTTCAGGCGCACCCTTTCATCCACCACGACATCGGCAACATTTATCCGTACAACAGATGAGGCCCCCCGTTCCTTCAGTAACGATATGATTGTCTCCAGGGAATTTTTCTGATTCTCTATCAATGGGGCCCTTTCTTGAAGATGATTTGAGATTTTTGGATGAGACCTAAAATTCGATGCCCGCTCTTTCCTTAATCCCCTTGGCATAATGATGTTTAATCTCATTGACTTCACTGACAGTATCCGCCAGTTCAATGATTTCGGGAGGGGCGTATCTTCCTGTCAGGATCAGGTCCACCGACGGCGCTTTGTTTTTGATCATATTCACCACATCATCGATCGAAATCAACCCAAAATCCATGGCAACGTTGATTTCATCAAGGATCACGAGATGATATTCGCCGGACAAAAGGGCTTTCCCCGCCATGTTTAACCCCTGCTGTGCAAGCTCAATATCAACGGGGGCAGGGTTTTTCCGCATGACAAAACTGTCAAGACCGCATTGGCAGATCGTTATGGCGGGAAGGTGTTTTTCGGCGGCAATCACCTCACCGTACTTCTTCCCCTTCATGAACTGAATCACCAGGACCTTCAAACCATGACCCGTGGCCCGGAGCGCCTGCCCCATGGCGGCGGTGGTTTTGCCCTTACCGTTTCCCGTGTAAACAAAAACGAGGCCTTTTTCATATTTAGACAACGTGTCCTTCAATAGATCGGTCATTTGCATTCCCCCGGATCAATCATTATGACAAATCGAGACAAAAACCTTCACGAACTCAAACATGTGAATCTCCCGTACCGCAAGGCGGTGTTTCCCGGAAAGGTAAATATGTCATATGGCAAAGCGTGCTGAGCACACCCCCACGCGTTGGGGTTTATATGAAAATGCCCCCTCGCATCCTTAAGCTGCTGCGTGTGGCCTGACTTCCCGGTCAATGCTGGACGCCGATAAATCGCGCGCCGATTCAAGCTCGTAGCGTGTTTGAAGATTCATCCAAAATTGAGCAGAATTCCCGAAAAAACGAGACAGCCGCAGGGCGGTATCCGCGGTTATGCCGCGCTTTTCAAGCACGATCTCGTTGATCCGTCTCGCCGGCACGTGGATGCTTTCGGCCAGGCGGTACTGACTGATGCCCATCGGCTTCAAGAACTCTTCCAGTAAAATCTCTCCGGGATGCACCGGAGGAAAATCCCTCCCGTTCATACTCCCTCCTTAGTGATAATCAACGATTTCAACTATCATTGTCAAGGGCAAAGTCTTCCCCAGCGCCCCCTGGAGCTGAAAAAGCTGGAGGCCCTCTTCCGGCATAAGGTTCTCAGGACTTTCCTGAACAGGGGAAAGATCACGAAGGAGATGATCGCCACCGGTCCTTCCGCCTTTGAGCTTTCCAGCCGGACAGGGGAACCGTTGACCGGCAGTTCACAATATAAATCTTTCCCCTTTTTCATGGCCTGTGAAAAAATATGGGGTCAGATTCACATATCGCAGTAAAAACAGTACCCTGGATTTTCTAATATTTGATGATAACGGGTTAAAACATGCGATTTATGGAGGGTTATTTTTTAGATAACTGGGGAGATCCACTCCTTCCTGAAAGAGAGTGTCCAACAATTTTCTAAGGCATGCTCTACTTCTACGGTATTCATATCTTTTCATTTTTCACAATTTGAAGTAACGTTGCACGAGGTTTGAAAAAACCAACCAAGTATATTAAATATTGAGCCACCAATGAAGGAAGACCATGTCGACTTTAGAGGAAAGTGAGCAACTAAAAGAACTGTACAGGCTTTACGGAATTGCTGCCCACAACTGCTGCAATATGGAATATCGGATTGTGTACCTTCTTCTTGGTCCGAAATGGGAGGAAACAGAGAAACTTAACCCAGAGAAGGTCCCAGAGATATTTGAAAAACTAACCAAGTTAACTCTTGGATCGCTTCTAAAAGAATACAAGCAACATTTCAATCTCACTGAACAACAGCTTTCCTTAGCAGAAGAAGTTTTGGAGAAGAGAAATTATTTGGCTCACCACTTCTTTGGGAACTACGGAAAACGAATGCATGATCCGAAAGTATTAGAGAAAATGACTTCGGAACTTAAGAGCCTGATCGTTCTTTTCCAGTCTGTTTCTCGATCGTTAGACCCTGAGCAATGGCAAAGAAAGTCAACCTAATGAAACAATGTAATTTCATCTTTCAATAATAATTAATTGTGCTATTGTAAGCCATAACTCATCGGAAAAAGGGATGTTAGTATGTTAATTGCTGGGCGTAATGAAAGCAAAGAAGGAGCAAATAGTGATTCACGTAAAAGGGATATTTAATACGTTGATGATTGTGGGCGCGGTATCTGGCTATTTAATTTTTAGTGGAGTCGGGCAGCTTCAGGATGCTTGGCGTCATACGGGAGAGCGTCATGAATACACAACGGGCATGGTCATGCTCGGCATTGGATTGGTCGTCTGGGTTCTGTTCGCAAGGAACGCTGAAAATAATGCCCGTGAAAAAGATCGTCAACTGGAAACTGATGAGCGCCGATAATGAAGCGTATATTATTTTATTCTCAGCGTTAGGTTTAAAGCAGAATCAAATAACCGGGGCGGGTCTGAAAGCATCCGCCTTTTTATAGGTTCATCCAGATGGATAATTTATTGAATTCAGAAAATGTCGTAATGGATATTATTAAATTTCAACTAGGATTGAAAGTTGAGAAGATAATAGAAAGCACGGAAAAGAGTCCTGATTTCCTTATCCAATGTGGGGAATATAAATATCTCATCGAACTAAAAAGTAAATTTACAAAGAAAGAATTTCTCAAATATCGAGATGAAGAACTTTTGTCCGGTAAAATATTCGAAGAAAGTAATCCTGCTGGCAGAAAGATTCCAATATCACGAGTTGTAGAATCAGCCTGCAAACAGCTCAAGAAATCTAGAACTAAAGCTGATTTCAAACTCGTTTGGCTATATGCGAAGGGTCATCATCCGGATTTTCAGATTGATGATTTCGAATCAACATTATACGGCAGAGAATATATTGCTGATTGGGGTGATAATAAACCTTTAATTTATTGCTATTATTTCGGTAATAGCGATTTCTATTTTCATAGATACATTTTAGACGGTGCAATAGTTTCAGATGATCAGGAGATGAAGTTATGCCTAAATACATTATCGCCAAGATACAGAGAATTTAAAAAAAGCAAATTACGACAATCTTTTCGAGATGGTGTCATAGACCCTATTGAGGATGAAATTAACGGTGAGGCATTTTCAGTTGATCCTGAATTTGATAGAAATCATGGCGACGTTATAGATTATCTAACTAAAAAATATAATCTGAAAAGACCTATGAAGATGGATATGCAACAATTATCCGGAACTATGTGTTTACCAAAAAAATAATTTTAATCTTTGCTCGTTAAAGTGATAGGGCTGTACGCTATTTCAATCGGTAATAGATAATATCGACTATTATAACCCTTTGTAGTCGTTTCCCAGCCAACTACCCTTTTTCCTTGATAAAGTCTCGCTGATTACCAGGTGAATGGTGGTAAAGAAAAGCAGCTGAAACTGTCCCCAATTCTCCCGGATTCCAGGAAACTGCCATAGACGGGATGTTGTCTGAAAATGCCGGCGGGAGCGTGAGATGATATGGGGGGTCTCATCCGCTTTTATCCACAAACTGATCCATCCGGGGAACCAAAAGCGGGCAAATACCTCGCATGCAAATCAAGGACATGTTCATTTATTCATTAATGATAACAATAAGTTAAGTGACATCGCGCGGTGATATCGCGTCTTTTATACGGTGACGCCTTCGAGTAATAGGAACACAGGGGAGGGGCGCAACGTACGAACAATTTGAATAATTTTACAGGTATTTTTAAATTCTTCTACAAATTACCGCATTTTTGTACAGATCCGCTTTCAAAGGGTCTTTATAAAGCATATCATGTATAATACTTGTTGATCATCAGGTTATTGCGTACTTTCTCCTGAATTATCTTATTTCCTCAAAAAAAAAGTGTATATTCCGTATCAGCCCTAATCATTGCCCAACTGTTTTATGTGTTTTTGCAGGAAAAGCGTTATCATATCCTGCATGGCGTCGTTCAGAAGGACATACTCATCCAGAAACAGGGATAATTGTTCAGGTTAAAGGGTTGGAAGCGGATTCCCGCTTGCGCGGGAATGACAGGGGGGATGCGGGAATGACTTTTTTATTGTAAATAAAAAAATATAAACGCGTTTATATTTTTATCTATTTGATATCATTACATATACAGCGATAAGTACGAAATTTCATGCCAAATTTTTGCTCGGTTTTGGTCCCCCGGCAGCAGGGTCGGGTTGAGTTAGATTTTCGTCCTCCGGCCCACGATCACACAAGCCAACCCGCTATTTTGCAGACTCGATATACTGCACGATTTTTTCGGCAAGGGTTTTTACAATATATTCAAACTTATCCTCGTCTCTGTCGAGCAACGTCATTCTGAAACCGGGCACGGACGTGAAAAAGGACGTCAGGGGCACCACACAGATGCCTGTCGAAC
>JBAWYD010000099.1:0-8134 GCA_037143735.1 Deltaproteobacteria bacterium | reverse complement strand
AAACTTTCCCTTGAATATTCTCTCGGTTTCCCTGCATCGGAATGACGTGATCATGCTTGAATAATAACGATATCCGTTATCATTGTCAAGGGCAAATTTCCCCCGATGTGGCCAGTATTTCCTTGACATACAAGTCCACTGCTGCTTATACTTCGTTCGTCAAAAAGCAATTCCTTCGCGCCTCAACCCTCGAACCCTTTTTAAGAGGAAAGGTTAGTATTCAATGGATTTTATTGAGAAGATTTATAAGAAAAGTGATTCTGTTGTATCCAGAAAGATAGCCGATGAATTTATCCTGGTTCCGATCAGGCAAAATGTTGGTGATCTTGAAAGCATCTATACCCTGAATGATACCGCTGCCCGCATCTGGGAGCTAATTGACGGTAAAACAAAAGTCGCGGAAATAAAAAAAAAGCTAATTGAGGAGTTTGAAGTAACGTCTGAAGAAGCCGAAAAGGATATCATAGAACACCTCCGGCAGTTGGAAGAAATAAAGGCCATAACAAAGGATTAGGGATTATGGAATGTCCTCATATACCGGAGATCAGCTACGCTCAGTTTGGAGAAAGGTTACACAAGAATGCTGTAGCAAAAAGGATCCCGCTCGGCGGATCGTTTGAGCTCACCTTTCGCTGCAACTTGCGTTGCGCTCATTGCTATTGCAACCTGCCGATGAATGATCAAAGCACAATAGCAAAGGAACTGAAGACCGAAGAGGTATTTTATATCTTTGACCAGATTGCAGAGGCTGGCTGCCTGTGGCTTCTGATAACCGGAGGAGAACCTCTGCTGCGGGAAGACTTTCTGGAAATATACAGTTATGCTAAGAAAAAAGGGTTCCTTGTTACTCTGTTTACGAATGGGACACTTATTACTGAAGAGATTGCCGATTATTTAGTCCAATGGCCGCCACATTTAGTCGAGATCACTCTATACGGGGCAACAAGTGAAACGTATGAAGCTATAACAAGAATTCCTGGCTCATTCAAAAGCTGTACAAGGGGCATTAACCTACTCTTGGAACGGAAAATCACTTTGGGGCTGAAAACCATGGTGATGACCTTAAATCATGATGAGCTCTGGCAGATAAAAGAATATGCTGAGGAATTAGGCTTGAAGTTCCGCTTTGATCCAGTATTAAATCCCAGATTGGATAGCTCCAAGATACCTTGCAAATTCAGGCTGTCACCAGAGGAAGTGGTGAAGCTGGATCTGGCTGACGAGAAAAGAGTTAAAGAATGGCGGGAGTTCTGTGAAAGGTTTATAGGTCCTTCTGAATCGGACAATCTCTTTATCTGCGGCGCAGGCACTTCCACATTCCATGTCGATCCGTGCGGGCAAATGAGTGCATGCGAAATGGCTCGGCTTCAGAATTACGACTTACGTAGCGGTTCCTTTGAAGATTGCTGGAATCAGTCTATTCCTGAGTTCTTGACCCTGAAATCTACAGGCGACTATCCATGCGGCAAGTGTGAATTAATATCACTTTGCGGTCAATGCCCGGGCTGGGCATGGCTGGAGAATGGAAATCCAGAAGTACCTGTGGAATATCTCTGTCAGATAGCTCATCTGCGAGCAGAGGCTTTTAATGCAAAGAAACATTGAAAAGGAGGGAAAAATGAAAACAAATGAAAAAATCAGGAAGTTCTATGTAAAACCTCGAGTCACTCAAATAAAATTAGAAATTCAGGAAGCAGTTCTTGCGGGGTGTAAAGTAGTAGCAGCGGGACCAGGGCCTGGGACCGGATTTCAATGCACTAGGACTAGTAGTAAATGTCTTACGACACTTGGTTCCTAATTCAAATGAAACTTGTAATTCGACTATGCATTAGCAATAACTTTGTCCCGCTGTTATTGACTTCGGATAAATTGGGCTTTATGCCGTGAATCACGAGATGCAGGCTGAATAGAATCATAAGGAAAATAGAAGGGGTAGTCCCGATTTGAAAAATGATAAATATGTAGTTACTCTGACGCAGAGTATAGGTGAAATCGGTCTATCTTTTCTTTTCAATCAAGATGCCTTCAAATTTAAAGAAGATATCAATGATGATTTCTCCTCAAATATTCAAACTGAGATAAAGCTTCAGGTTCATTTTGATGATTTTCCAGAAGCAAAAAGAGAGGAAAAAATATTTGATTCAGAGAGCACGTGGTCCCTTTACCGCAGCCAAAAAAAATATTTCTTGTATGCTTGTTCTTTGGAACTTAATTTTCTTCCCCGGAAACTCCTGATTTTAGAATCTGACTTCAATTCTGGAGACCTTTTTATTAAAAATGGCAAGATCGATCAAGATATCTTTCCTGACCCCTTGGGATATCCTTTGAATCAGATTTTGATGATAATCCTGCTCTCCCGCAGCAAAGGTGCTTTGCTCCATGCTTGCGGTATTTATGACGGGAATTTTGGATATCTTTTCTTAGGTAATTCAGGCCATGGAAAGTCAACCATATCAAAAATTTGGTTTGAGAATAAGTCAATCGTTTTGAATGATGACAGAATAATAATCAGGGAAAAAGATCGAACTTTTTGGATATATGGAACACCGTGGCACGGCGATTTCACGGAATGGTCACTTAAAGGTCTGCCAATCAACAAGATATTCTTTTTGCGCCACGGGGAGAGGAACTCGATAGCTCCCATTAAAGGCACCGATGCTGTTTCAATGATTTTGACCCGGTCTTTTCCTCCCCTGTGGGATCAAAATGGGATGGATTATACATTGGGTCTGTTTGATCGCATGGCAAGCACATTACCCTGTTATGAGCTTCATTTCCTGCCAGACAAAAATATCATTGATTTTGTAAGAAATATTTAGACAAGTGAAAAATCCTGTCCCTTTAAGCAACGCCAATCTATTAAAATTGAGCAATGATCTCCTCGAAAGAGGAACATCTATCCGCTTCCGTGTAAAGGGCTTTAGTATGCGGCCTTTCATCAGAGATGGAGATTTCATAATTGTTGCCCCGGTTGAAAACTCTTCTATTAGCCTTGGAGATGTGGTATTCTTTTTTTCAGATGACGATCAGGTAATAGTTCATCGAGTTATTAGAAAGTATAAGAGTAATGGTGGAATAAGTATGATGGTTAAAGGCGACGCTACTTTTGGCCTGCCTGATAAAGTCGATTCACGGAATATATTAGGGAAGGTGGTTGTCATTGAAAGAAATGGGCATATAAAAAATTTAAACACAAAGTTTTACCGGACACTGAACCTGCTGTTTGCCGTAATATCTCCCTTTAGCCACATGACCTATTCAATAGGAAGCAAAGCCAATCTCGTTGTAAAATTTTTATCGTCGTTCCCCAAACGGATCAGTCGGAAATAGAGGTACAGCGCCCCTATTATTTTAGCATCTCCCCACCGATGTCAATGAAACGGAAATGTATAATTTTCGCTTGCAATACCCGAATAATTAAGATAATGGGGAACGTAATCACCAAATTATAATAAATATGGGTATTGTTGTGATCAGGCGAACCATTCAGAATGCAATAGAGCAATCTCTGTTCAAAGGGAAGGCGATCATCATCTACGGCGCCAGGCAGGTGGGCAAGACCACGTTGATCGTGGCCCTTCAGCAGGCCGCTGCCATCCCCTCCATCTATCTCAACTGCGATGAGCCGGACATCCGCCGGGCGCTTTCAGATAAAACCTCGACGGAACTGAAGATGCTGATCGGCAACAACAAACTTGTGCTGATTGATGAGGCGCAACGGGTCGGTTCAATCGGACTTACCATCAAGCTCTTGACCGATACGGCGCCGGATATCCAGGTGATCGCCACAGGTTCTTCCGCCTTCGAACTTTCCAGCCGGATAGAGGAACCGTTGACCGGCAGAAAGCGGGAATTCAGGCTCTATCCTTTTTCACTGACAGAGCTTGGCCAGATCTATTCATCGCTGGAAGTCAGGCGCATCGTGGAACGCTGTATGATCTTCGGTCTCTATCCCGAGATCATCAACGCCCCGGAGGCGGCGGGAACGGCGCTGCGGGAAATTGCCGGAAGCTATCTCTACAAGGACATTCTTACATTCCAACAGATACGAAATGCAGAGGCGCTGGAGCGGCTGGTAAAATCCGTCGCGCTGCAAATAGGCAATGAGGTCTCCTATAACGAACTTGCCCAGCAGGTGGGCGTGGATAAAAAGACGATCGAGAGTTATCTGCGAATACTGGAGCAATCGTTCATCATTTTCCGCCTTGGGTCGTTCAGCCGGAACCTGCGGAATGAACTGAAGAAATCCCGCAAAATCTATTTTGTGGATACAGGAATTCGCAACGCCGTCATCAACAATCTCAATCCGCCGGACCTGCGTAGCGACGTCGGCGGCCTGTGGGAGAATTTTGTCATCGCCGAGCGGATGAAACGGAACCACAATCAACAATTGTTTCCCAATACTTATTTCTGGCGCAGTCATCAGAAACAAGAGATTGACTATCTGGAAGAACTAAACGGAGAGTTGCGGGGATATGAAATCAAGTGGCGCGAGAAGCGGCTGAAGGTTCCGGCCGGCTTCAGCGCAGCCTACCCTGATTGTCCGGTCAGCCTGATCAATCGTGAGAATATGACGGAGTTTATGGGATAATTGGTGGGGACAACTGGCATGAATGGGAACAGATGAAAAGCTGGCTCCTTTACCTGAAAAACGGTCTCGCACGCGGGCGATCGAGGGATCGGTTTGCCGCAGCAACGGCATCCGCGGAGCAGACCGTCCAGGAACTTTACCGGCGGTTTATTCCTTTTTTAATAAAATTCAGAATGCGGTTTGTTGCCGGCATCGGTCTGGTTTTTCTGACTGCCGCTGCGAGCCTTCCTCTGCCATTCATCGGCCGTTTCCTCATTGATGACGTCATCATCAACCGTCAGCTCCCGCTGCTGGTGTGGACCGTCCTGGCCATAATCGGCCTGGCGGTGGCCGGCCGTCTACTGGACCTTTATCTGCAATATTATTTTGATCGCTTGAACCGGGAAGTCGTCCTCGATATCCAATCCGGTCTGTTGGACCGGGTCTTCCATTATTCCAAGACGTTCTTTGACAGGACCCGGACCGGCTACCTGATGAACCGGCTGGAGGAGGACGTTCACGGAATTGGCTGGTTTTTCTCCGGCACGATGGCGGTCATGATCGAAAATATCTTTCGCTTCCTGGGGGGATTGATATTTCTCCTCTATCTCGATTGGCGGCTGACCATTATCGTCGGCATCATTTTGCCGGGGGTCGTGATCATGGTGCGCTATTTTTCGGAAAAGCTGCGCACCCTGAGCAACGAAAGCATGGAAACGCAGGCCATCGTCACCGGCAATTTCCAGGAATCTCTCTCTTCCATCACCCTGATCAAGGCCTTCGCCGCCGAAGGCAAGACCCTGCAGCAACTGAGAGAGGCATTGCGAAATGCCTTGAACATCTCCATCGAACAATCGACCGTCAACGCCCTGGCCAACATGGCCATCACCTCCCTGCCCGAAATCGCCCGGGCCGCGGTCCTCTTCATCGGGGCCTACTGGGTCATCATCGGCCATTGGACCCTGGGGTCGCTGTTTGCCTATCAGGCATACCTCGCGTATGTCTTCGGACCGGCGCAATTCCTGGCGACGGCCAATCTGGAAATGCAAAGCGCCCTGGCCTCCGCAAACCGGATTGCCAATTTGTTCGACATCGTTCCGGAAGAAAACACGGGACAGGGGAAGATCGTGACGCGACTGGCGGGAAACATCGAGTTCAAACAGGTCCGTTTTGCCTACGATGCCGACGCCCCCATCCTGGATGACATCAATTTTTCCATCCGGGCCGGAGAACGCATTGCCATTGTCGGCGCCAGCGGCGACGGCAAAACGACATTGATCAGCCTGATCCTGCGCTTATATAAACCCACCGCCGGGGAGATATTTTTCGATTCACATCCGGCCTCTGATTACGATGTGGGCTCCCTGCGCGAACGCATCGGTTATGTTCCGCAGCAAAACTGGCTCCTTGCCGGCACGATCATGGACAACATCATCTATGGGAATCCCGCGGCCGGCACGTCGGAGGCCATTGAGGCTGCAAAAAACGCCGGCATCCATGATTTCATCGCGACACTGCCGGAAGGGTATCAAACCGAAGTGGGAGAAAGGGGCGTAGCACTTTCGGAAGGTCAGAAACAGCGAATCTGCATCGCCCGCGCCTTCCTGAAGGATCCCGACATCATCCTGATGGACGAACCAACCTCGGCCCTGGACGGTCGAACCGGGAGGTCTCTGCTTTTATCGCTGCCGCTGATGTTGAAGGGGAAGACCGTGCTTATCGTTTCCAACCATTTGGGGTTACTAACGGGTGCCGATCGTGTCTTTCTCCTGCGTGGAAACCGCCTTGAAGCGATCGGTGCGCATGAGGAATTGATGTCCCAAAACCCCTATTATGCCTCCCTCGTGATCGGCGGCCTAAGGGTTCTCTCTTCAAATCTCGATACCCTTTAATTTAGATGATTTAGCGAGGATGCTCTTCTTCTGTCACACCACCGGTAATCACGAGAACGGGGTTTTCTTTTAAATTGATGGTCCTGTCATCAGTAATGCGATTTCCCTGTCCATCCAGGATGATACTGATGATCGGTTTTAAAGGCTGATCTGCGTTTGTGGCGATAACCCTGCCAATCGCTTTGTTGTTCAGTTTTACATAGCTTCCTATGGGATAAAGCGATATTTCCTCAAGAAATAATTTGAGTATCTTTTGTGAAAACATTTGATTTTTTGTCTCCACCAGTTCCCGTACAGAAGTAAATTGCATGATGGCTTTCTTATGGGGACGGTCGTGGGTCATCGCTTCGTATGAATCGCATATCCCTATAATTTTGGCATATTCGTCAATGTCATCTCCTTTTAAGCCTTGAGGATACCCCTGTCCATTTTCCCTCTCATGATGCTCCTGTGCCGTTCGACAGAGCCATGGGTAATCCTCCTTAAATACGTACAGAATATTTTTCCCCATCTCTGGATGACGCTTGATCAGAGACAATTCCGATTCGCTGAACGGGTCTTTTTTGGTGATCACGCTGTCTGGAATCATGAACATTCCAACGTCGTATAACAAGGCCGCTAAAGCCAGTTCGTCGAGCTTCACCCGGGAATACCCCAAGCGTATGCCCATTTTCAGTGCATAGATCATCACATTGAGGGGATGTGAAATCGAATAGTCTTCACCGTGACCGTCCGTGATGGTTAATTGATACATCTGCTCCAAGACACCTTTTGATTCAATGCCCCTGTTTATCGAAAGAAAGGCGTCCGCAAGTTGAATGGTCTGGTTTTTAACAACCCTGTCTTTTACGTCAAGGATGAAATCCTGGAGGGACCGATACGTTTTGTCCGCGTCCGCCCTGTCCTTCTGAACCTGGATGTTCGCCTGCTCAGACAAGACAGTCCCTCTGTCAGCGCCTGACCGCAGTTCGTCTATATCACTCAAACGTATAGGTTCCTGTTTTTCTCCTGACTTTTCTCTAATCATATCACTGGTCCGTGTCATGGTTACTATTACCTCGATAAATCATTACGAAAAAAATCCTTTGTTTTGTTACTTAGATTAATTTACTTCAAATATCAAATAGATTATACTATATGAGTATCTAAATTGAAACCAATTTTGTTGAATACCAGACAGGCATTTTTCACAACATGCAGTATGCGACCTTTGAATTGTGCCCTTTCCTGACATTCCCGTGACAATGGGAAACCGGATAATCCTCGAATTTACAGGATTTCCGCCTTCTCGGGAGTGTCAGGGTGAAAACATTTTCAGAGCGTTCAAAAGTCCCTGTAATTTAGAGGGCGGAGCTGTGTCGTGACAATAAAATCATAAAAATTCTTGACTTTGCATATTTCTTTAGTGTAATCGGTCTGTTGTAAGTTGATATTCGGAATATGGAGAAATACAAAATGCTCGGCAAGACAACTAAATTTTCGGCGATCTTATTCGGCATCCTCGTTTTTTTTATATCGGCCTGCAGCACCACCCGTGAAGCGCCAGGTATCCTGGTCAAGGATTTCAAAGAACCGTCCGCCTTGTCCACACCAGATTTGCAGGCGCAGCAGCAGAAGGAAGCTGAGGAAATCGTCAGGTTGAGCCAGGTCAAGGAAAATTCTGTTTTTACGG
>JBAWYD010000098.1:0-8201 GCA_037143735.1 Deltaproteobacteria bacterium | reverse complement strand
TTTGGCATTCCCATCTCCGAGGCGAGTTTGGCAATGATGTCCCGCCGCGAGAGATCCGCATCTTTTCTCAACAGTTCAAACCGGTCGCAGATTTCTTCATCAGAATAATCCGTCGAAATTTTTTCTTTACCGGCAACGACGAGGGTCACTTCTCCCTTGATCCCCCTTCCCTGCAATTTGGCCATCACCTGCGGGATGCTCCCCCGAAGCACCTCTTCGAAGATCTTCGTCATTTCTCTTAACACAACTATATTCCTGTCGCCGAAAACGCTATCCATCTCTTGCAGGGTCGCCAGGAGACGCCTGGGAGATTCGTAAAATACGACCGTCTTTTGCTCACATTCAATAGACTCCAGGAATTCTTTTCGCTTCCCCGGTTTTGAAGGAAGGAACCCATAGAAAATAAAAGCGTCCATGGGAAGGCCGGAAACACTCAACGCCGCGATGACAGCCGATACTCCCGGTACGGGGATAATCCGGATATTATTTTCAATGGCCCGGCGAATCAGAATGTATCCGGGATCGGATATGCCCGGCGTCCCTGCATCGGACACATAGGCCACATCCAGCCCCTCCTTCAATTTAGCAATCAGAAAAGTGCTTTTCCAGCGCTCGTTCTGATCGTAAAGGCTGGTCAGCGGCGTTTCAATGTCATATGCCCGAAGAAGTTTTTTCGTCCTCCGGGTGTCTTCCGCTGCGATCAGATTTACTTCCTTAAGAATCCTGACCGCCCGGAGCGTCACATCCTCCAGGTTACCGATGGGGGTTGCCACGACATACAATATGCCGCTTTCTGATACGGACAGGTCTTTCATTTTAGCGTTTATTCCTCTTTGTCATGAAATAGCAATTGCCCAATTTTTCAACATTTTTATTGACTATGCATGATTTATTTGTTTAATAACAAACATTAAAAGAAATTGCCACAAAAACCAAACTCCTCAATTTTATGAAACCTTTGAAAGACTTTAATTTAAAGCATCTCGCCAACATCTTGCAGGTTAGAGACCTATGGGCACTTACCCTTAGCCCGTAGGGATGCCGGCTCCCATTTAAGCAGGAAGATACGATACCTGCAAAGCGAGAGGCGATATTTTTTAAGGATTCTGTAATTGAGAAGGCGGAGCTGTATTTTGATTGATATTCACAACCACATTCTTCCGGGTCTCGATAACGGCGCCGGGAGTTGGGACCAAAGCATGGCTATGGCGCGTGTTGCCATAGAAGGCGGCATATGAAACGTATACTGATCACCGGCGGTGCGGGATTTCTGGGATCACATTTGTGTGACCGGCTCATCGATACGGACAACGACGTCCTGTGTCTTGACAATTTTTTCACCGGAAGCAAAGAGAACGTCATCCATCTCATCGGCAATCCCCGCTTTGAGCTGATCCGTCACGACATCATCAACCCGATCTATCTCGAGGTCGATGAAATTTACAATCTGGCCTGCCCGGCTTCTCCGGTTCACTACCAGTACAACGCCATCAAGACGATCAAGACCAACGTCATGGGAGCCATCAACACGCTCGGAATGGCAAAACGCCTCAAGGCAAAAATTCTTCAGGCGTCCACCTCCGAAGTGTACGGAGACCCGGACGTCCATCCCCAGAGGGAGGATTATTGGGGCAGGGTCAACCCCATAGGGATCAGAAGCTGCTACGACGAGGGCAAGCGGGCTGCCGAATGTCTCATGATGGATTACCACCGCCAGAACAGGGTGGCTGTGAAAATCACGAGAATTTTCAATACGTACGGACCGCGCATGGCCCTCCATGACGGACGCGTCGTCAGCAACTTTATCATTCAGGCCCTCAGAGGGGAAGATATTACCGTTTACGGTGACGGCTCACAGACAAGATCTTTCTGCTTCGTCGATGACATGATTGATGGCCTGATCCGGATGATGGCCACACCCGACACGTTTCTCGGCCCTGTAAATATCGGCAACCCGGACGAATTCCGGATTGTCGACCTGGCAGAAATGACCATCCGTATGACAAATAGCCCGTCGAAGATCGTTTTCAGACCCCTTCCCCAGGACGACCCCCTGCAGCGGAAACCGGACATCACCCTTGCCGGGGAGATGCTCGGCTGGAAACCGGCGGTCCCTCTCGAAGAGGGGCTGAGACGGACCATCGAATACTTTAAACAGCGGGTCTTGACCCCATAGATATACTCGATCAGAGGAAAAACATGACATTTGAAAAGAACATCCTGTGCATCGGCGCCGGCTACGTCGGAGGCCCCACGATGGCGGTATTGGCCCGCAAATGCCCCCTGTACCGGGTTACGGTCGTGGATATCGATCCGGTCCGCATCGCGGCATGGAACTCCGACGAACTACCCATCTACGAACCGGATCTCGAAGAAATCGTCCTGGCGACGCGGGGCAAAAACCTCTTCTTCAGCAACGATATACCGGGCGCTATCCGGGACAACGACATCATCTTTGTCAGCGTCAACACACCGACCAAGACTTTCGGCGTGGGCGCCGGTATGGCGGCGGACCTCCAATACTGGGAAAAGACGGCCCGGCAGATCCTCCAGCATTCCCGGTCGTCCAAGATCGTCATCGAGAAGAGTACCCTCCCCGTGAAAACAGCCCAGGCCATGGAAAACATCCTTCAGTGCACGAACAGTTCGATCTCTTTCGACGTCCTCTCCAACCCCGAGTTTCTGGCAGAAGGCACCGCCGTCAAGGATCTCGAGAACCCCGACCGGATTCTCATCGGCTCGCGGGAAACGGAGAGCGGCCTGAAAGCCAGGGAAACCATCGAAGATATTTACGCCAACTGGATCCCAAGGGAAAAAATCATTACGTCGAACATCTGGAGCAGCGAGCTTTCCAAGATCGTCTCGAACGCCTTTCTCGCCCAGAGGATCTCCTCCGTCAACGCCATCTCCGCCCTCTGTGAAAAGACGGATGCGGACATCACCGAGGTGGCGAAAGCGGTAGGCATGGACAGCCGGATCGGCCCGAAATTCCTGAACGCCAGTGTCGGGTTCGGCGGGTCCTGTTTCAGGAAGGACATTCTCAACCTCGTCTATCTCTGCAGGCATTACGGCTTGAGCGAGGTCGCCGATTACTGGGAAGGCGTCGTCAAAATCAATCAATACCAGCAGGAGCGATTCCTCCTGAATATGATGACGGCCATGTTCAATACCCTGACGGACAAGAAAATCTGTCTTTACGGATTCTCGTTCAAGGCCAACACGGGGGATACGAGGCAAAGCCCGGCCATCTTCAGCGCGGGGAGGCTCCTGGAAGAAAAGGCGGAGGTCATCATCACCGACCCCAGAGCCCTTAGTAATGCCCGGTCCGACCTGGCCGGCATGGAAGGCAGAATAAGTTTCGTCGAAGACCCTTATGCGGCGGCTCACGGCTGCCACGCCATCGCCGTCCTGACGGAGTGGGATATTTACCGCCGCCTCGACTTCCGGAAAATCTTCGACGGCATGATCAAACCGGCCTCCATCTTCGACGGCAGAAACATTCTTGACCACAGGCAATGCTTTGAGATCGGCTTTAATGTCTATCCCATCGGCAAACCCCCCCTCACTCATTTTTAAAGCCCCGTAAATTATGACGGACACCTTTAACATAACGATTATCGGCGCCGGCGTTATCGGGCTGGCCATCGCGGAAGAGCTTTCCTCAAGATTCAGCCATGTGCTGGTGATAGAAAAAAACGCCACCTTCGGCCAGGAAACCAGCAGCCGCAACAGCGAGGTCATCCACGCGGGCATCTATTACTCTTCCGGCTTCCTGAAAGCAGGTTTCTGCACGGAGGGAAACAGGCTTCTCTACCGGTTATGCAGGGAAAGGAACATCCCCCACAGAAGGCTGGGGAAGCTTATCGTGGCCACGGACGACGACGAATGCGAGGCCCTGGAGGGCATCAGAAAACACGCCGAACAAAACGGCGTGGATGATCTCTCCCTTCTGGGAAGGAAGCAGATCCAGACCCTCGAACCGGAAGTGAACGCAAAAGCCGCCCTATTCTCCCCGTCCACCGGCATTATCGACAGCCACAGTCTGATGCGTTCTTTCTGCGTGAATGCTGAAATCAACGGGGCCATCCTTGCCTATCGATCGGAAGCCACAGCCATTCACAGAGAAAACGGCGCTTATGACGTGGAAACCAACGGGGGAGAATACCGGTTTCGCACCAGGGTTCTGATCAACAGTGCGGGGCTCCATGCCGATCGCATCGCCGGCCTCGCCGGGATCGACATCGACGGGAAGGACTACCGCCTGAAATACTGCAAGGGAAATTATTTTTCCATGTCACCTGCCGCCAAATTGAATCACCTCGTCTATCCCGTGCCGCCGAAGAATACGGAAAGCCTCGGCATTCACGCCACGCTGGGCCTGGACGGGCGAGTCAAATTCGGGCCGGACAGCCGGTACATCGATGAAATCGAATATACCGTTGACGAAAACCGGAAAGAATCGTTTTACCGGTCTATCAAAAAATATCTTCCCGGAATCACCCCGGATGCCCTCCATCCCGACATGTGCGGCGTCCGGCCAAAGCTTCAGGGACCGGACGAACCGTACCGTGATTTTGTCGTCCGTGATGAAAAAGACAGCGGATTACCCGGCCTGATCAACCTTATCGGCATGGAATCGCCAGGATTGACGTCTTCGGTGGCCATTGCCCGCTACGTCTCCTCCCTCGTCAAACCCTACCTCTGAATTATAAAAATATGAAACCATCCCTTATATACACGCATTTGATAACGGGAGGCGCCGGATTCATCGGTTCCAATATCGCGGCAACCCTTTTAAAAAACGGGGAACGCGTCCGCATTCTCGATAATTTTTCATCGGGAAAAAAAGAGAACCTTCTTCTCGCCCCGGAACCGGCGGGATCATCCCTGGAGATCATCGAAGGGGACATCCGTGATTCGGAAATTTGCCGCCGTGCCGTTCGCGGCGCCGATTACGTCCTCCACCACGCCGCCCTTATATCGGTGCCGCAATCCACGAAGAATCCCGCTCTGGCGAACGATATCAATATCACAGGCACCCTGAACATGCTCCTTGCCGCCAGGGATGAAGGCGTCAGGCGATTCATCCTGGCCTCATCCTGCGCCGTTTACGGTGACGGAACGTCCGATGTTTCCGGCCCCATAGATGAAACCTCATTTGCACCCGTGAATGAAGCGATGAAGCCACGGCCTCTCTCCCCTTATGCCCTCGGTAAACTGGCCGGCGAAGAATATTGCCGGATATTTTACGAACTTTACGGTCTGGAAACAATCGCTCTGCGCTACTTCAACGTCTTCGGTCCGAAACAGGACCCTGCATCGGAATATGCCGCCGTCATTCCGAAATTCATCATCGCCCTCCTGTCTGGGAAATCCCCCATTATTTTCGGAGACGGCGAGCAAACAAGGGATTTCATCTACGTTGACGACGTCGTCCGGGCAAACATCCTTGCCTGCAAGACTCCCGGCGCGGTGGCGGGAAAGACATTCAATGTGGCCTGCGGCAGGCGGGTGACTGTCAATGAGTTGCTGAATGAACTTAAGTCTGTCCTCGACATAAATTCGATACCCGTATTTAAGGATGCGCGATCGGGAGACATCCGCCATTCCTGGGCGGACATTACACTTGCACGAAAGCTCCTCGGATTCGAGCCGGGATCCTCATTGCGCGACGCCCTGTCACAAACCGCAAACTGGGCCAAAAAGACAGTAGCCCCGGACGTGTAGCAGTAAACGGGAACCGGGGGGAAACGCTAAAATGAAAGACCTGACCCCATGATACTGATTACGGGCGGAGCGGGCTATGTCGGCTCCCACGCCAACAAGCAACTCAACCGGAGCGGATATGAAACGGTTGTCTTCGACAACCTGAGGAGTTTGTAGAATGCATGAGAGGAAGCTTCCAAATAAAACGCAAAGTTCAGCCATGAGGAAGGCCGGCGAAAAAAAGACCTTGAAAAAAATAGATGAAATAGAACCGTCCCCTGTTTCGGTGTCGCCGAACGGGAAAGTGTTTCCTCTGCCCCGGGAGGAAGACTATGCAAAAGAAGTCAAACGGCTGCAAAAACTCGTCGGCATGCAGCGCAGCATGGGCCGCGAGATCGTCGTCGTCATGGGCGTCGGCTTTGTCGGCGCCGTCATGGCGGGCGTCATCGCCGATGCCGTCGACGGCAAAACAGGCAAGCCGAAATACTTCGTCATCGGCATGCAGCGCCCCTCCACCCGTTCCTACTGGAAGATTCCCTACCTCAACCTGGGCATCGCCCCCGTAGAGGCGGAAGACCCGGAGGTCGCCCTCCTGATCGCCCGCTGCGTAAAGGAGAAAAAGACCCTCACGGCCACCTTCAACCACGACGCCCTGCGTCTTGCCGACGTGGTGGTGGTGGACGTCCAGTGCGATTATTTCAAGGAAACCCTCGGGAACTGCCGGAATGGCCACGCCGACATCGCCGCCCTGGAAGACAGCATACGGATCATCGGGGAAAAAATCGGGAAGGATTGCCTGGTCCTGATTGAAACCACCGTCCCCCCCGGAACAACGGAGTATATCGCCTACCCCATCATGAAAAAGGCCTTTGAAGCGCGGGGAATCGGGGAGGAGCCCCTCCTGTCGCACTCCTTCGAGCGGGTCATGCCGGGCCGCCACTACGTGGCATCAATTCGCGACTTCTGGCGGGTGTGCAGCGGAATCAACGAAGAGGCGCGGCGGCGGGTAAAAACCTTCCTCTCCAACGTCATCAACGTGGATAAATTCCCCCTCACCGTCCTGGACCGCCCCATCGAAAGCGAAACCTGCAAAATCGTGGAGAACTCGTACCGCGCCACCATCCTGGCCTACCTGAACGAGTGGAGCACTTTTGCCGAGCGCAACGGCGTGGATATCATCAAGGTTCTCGACGCCATCCGGATTCGACCGACCCATTCCAACATCATCTTCCCGGGCCCCGGGATCGGCGGTTACTGTCTTCCCAAAGACGGCGGCCTCGGCGTCTGGGCTTATCATACCCTCATGGGATTCGACGACGATATCTTCAAAATCACGCCGCTTGCCATCGACATCAACGATACCCGGGCTCTCCACGCCGCCGAGCTGGTCCGCGACGCCCTGCGCAACATGGGCAAAATCGTCGCCGCCTCAAAGATCGCCATTCTCGGCGCCTCCTACCGGGAAGACGTGGGCGACACCCGTTACAGCGGCTCCGAAATCCTCGTCCGCAAGCTCGCGGAGATGGGGGGCGAAACCGTTGTGCACGATCCCTATGTCAAACACTGGTGGGAGTTTGAAAAGCAGGACTCCTACCCTGCCACCGGCCAATCCCGGTCGCTGCTCTTCCGGAACCAGGACAAACTGACGGAGCTCCGGGTTCAAAAGGACCTCGCAAAGACACTCAAAGGCGTCGACGCCGTCGTCCTCGCGGTGCGCCATCAGGCCTATCTTAACCTGAATCCCGATAAAGTCGTCAAAATGACGGGCAGGCCCGTCGCCGTGATCGACTGCTTCGGCATTCTCGACGACGCCGCCATCAGGCATTACTTCGAGCTCGGCTGCGAGGTGAAAGGCCTCGGCCGTGGCCACATCAAGCGCATCAAAGACGCCGTTAAAAAATAGGTGTCCATTTTCCGGTCGTAAAAAAGGCATATTCACCATTTTTTCAGAGACACTTGCAACCGCGTATTTCTGTAACTAACCCCCATGCCCGGCACGGGCACAACGAAACATGAAAATCCCCCCACCCCCCCTTAGCAAAGGGGGGATGGGGGGATTTTCATATAAAAGAGGCAATTTAACTGTGCCTGGTTCTGCCTCCCGCTTGCGTCTGCTTATTGGCTTTTCAAAAGGCGCGATCGAAGGCATTACGAATAATCTCAACCTGATTGCCTGCGGGCAACAGCTTGACCGCCACAACATCGAAGCGTGCGTTACAGGGATAGAGCCGCAGGTCCTCCAGATATTTCAAAGCAATTCTGGACAGTTTCTTCTGTTTCTCCAGACCCACGGCCATCTGGGGGTCGCCGAAGCGCTCCGATCTCCTGCTTTTGACCTCTACAAAAACAAAGGTGTCTCCGTCCATCGCCACAATATCCACTTCTCCAAACAGACATCTATAATTCCGTTCGAGAATATCATATCCTTCCTTCTTCAGATAGGCGACGGCAATATCTTCCCCCTTTTTTCCTGTCCTTATCCTGTCTGATCCCTT
>JBAWYD010000097.1:0-8240 GCA_037143735.1 Deltaproteobacteria bacterium | reverse complement strand
TTTCCCTGAGAAAATGTCACTAAGAAGAGGGATTGTCAATACATTTTCTATATCAGGGTTGAAATCCCCTGATCAATCTGATAGATTCAAAAGAAAATGAGATGAATTACCCAATGATGACCAGAATCTTAAAAATAGCAGGCTTGGCCGCCTTTCTTTTCATAGTATGTTTGCCCCTACACGCCCTGGCTCAGAATAAAATTCTGAATGTCAGACATTGGACCGCCCCCGATCATACAAGGATTGTCATTGATACGACTGAAGATGTCCCCTATACAGTTGAAAAGGCGGAAAAAAAGATCCTCATTCATTTTAAGGATGCCAAATTTTACAAAGCCCTCCCGCACGAAATAATCCTGAAGAAACCGGGGATTGATAAAGTTCGCGTGACAGACCTCCTGGAAGGAGGCGTGAAAGTGGAGCTGTCCATTGACGCGAATGTGGAATCGAAGGTTTTTAAATTAAATCAGTATGATGATAAACCGGATCGGGTGGTTATAGATATCAAAATCCCGGAAGTGGAGAAGCGGGAGACTCAGGCAAGAGAAGAAGTCAAGGTTTCAAGAAAAAACAAAATTGTTGTCATCGACCCCGGTCATGGAGGAGAAGATCCTGGGGCAGTCGGCCGGCACAGAACTTATGAAAAGAGGGTTGTTCTTGAAATCAGCAGAAAATTGAGGACCATTTTAAACAAGAAGGAAGGATATCGCGCCTTCCTGACCAGGGATGGAGATTATTATGTCCCTTTTAAAAAGAGATTAAAAATCGCGAGAGAGTACGGCGCCGATCTTTTCATCAGCATTCATGCCGATGCCTTCAGAAGAAGGGATGCCAGGGGAAGTTCTGTGTACTGCCTGTCTGTCAGAGGAGCGAGCAGCGAAGCGGCGAAGTTCCTTGCAAGACAGGAAAACCTGGCAGATATTGTTGGCGGTTCTTCCAACGGAGAAAGCAGCGATGAATCGGACCCAATTATATTGAACATGTTTCAAACCAATACGATCAACTCATCGAAGGTTTTTGGCAGCAATGTACTGAAATACCTCAACACAGTAGGCCGTGTGAAATTCAGCACCGTCCAGGAGGCCCAGTTCCGGGTGCTGAAATTGCCGGAAATCCCGTCTATTCTTGTGGAAACAGCCTACATTTCGAATCCGAAGGAAGAACGCCTGTTACGAACCGGTCGCTATCAGACGGAGATCGCCAAAGCCATTGCATCCGCGGTAACAGAATTTCTGCCCGTTCACCCTGTGCCGGAGGTCATTGTCACAAAGACGGACAATAAGGAAGACATAGAAGAGAAGGATGATCAAGACCTCAAAGACGTCAGGGAAACAGGGGAAGGGAAGGGGAAAAGGAGTTCTTCCGTTGTCAAAAAAGAGGTTATGAAAAGGACCGGAGATAACGCTGAAGGAAGGGAAATCACATCTAAACCCCGGGTATTCTCATACAGGATTTCCAAAGGCGATACCCTCGACAACATTGCAAAAAAACACGGCACAACGATTGGCACGCTGTTAAAGCTGAACGAGATGAAATTGAAAGATCCCCTGTATGCGGGCCGGATGTTGAAGATTCCGGATACGGGAAAGGATAAGGCTGCTTCGGAAAAAGTGAAAACAGCAAGGTCGGCCCCTGACGATAAACCTGTTCGCAAAGCAGCACAATCCATATCTGTCTATCAGGTGAAAAAGGGAGATACACTGGATAAAATTGCCAGAAAGAACAATACAACGATCGGCGCATTGTTGAAACTGAACAATATGAAAATGAAAGATCCCCTGTATGCGGGCAAAAAGTTGAAGGTGGCAGGATCTGCTTCCCCGTCAGGGAATGCCACATACAGGGTAAAAAGAGGGGATACCCTCGACAGGATAGCGAAAAAATATAAAACCAGTGTCAGCGAACTGAGAAAGTTAAACCGGATGAAACAGACCGATTCGCTGTATGTAGATCAGAAACTCAAACTCCCTCAGACGACATCATGACAAAACAGGTTGGGTAATGAACACACGTGATGGCCTGAAAGTAACATTTTTTGTAATCCTGCTGATGACCATGACCATCTTGCAGGAACAAGCTTTTGGAATGGCCTTTGATTGGAAACGGTTTCAGACAAGGAGCGACCTTATTTTATACGTCCCCTCCGCTATGCCGGGAAGGATCGGGTTAATGCCGACAGATGAATTGTCTTCAATCCGGGATGTATTTAAAGAAGAGGGTGGTGGCCCGGATTTAAAAAGTGACGAAAATTCTGGTATATTCAAGTATGGAAAAATCAAACTATATTTATCCAGCCTTGTCATGGACCAGAGAAATATAGACATACATCAGCCAGTTGACAACGGCAGCGGTAAATTTATTGCCGTCAAATCCCTCCCGTCCATGTTCCTTAATTTTCAGTATCGGGACACCTTCGAATCCATTGGCAGGATTTTTGAACCACAGCTGAATCTGGGGATAGAGTTTTAATGCCGGAATAATGTTATGACAGACAAGGAAGAAAAATCAAAAGTTATCAAAGTCTTTACTGACGTTCGCACCCACCGGTCGATGGCGAGGCTGATCCGCAGGCACTCTACGAACCGTGATGATGTGAGAGAAGTCGCCCTCAATGGGCTTGAACTCGGAGGATGCCGAAACCTTCTTGATCTCGGTTGCGGTTTCGGATTTTTCACCGAGGCATTGAAAGGAAGGGTTCATCCCCTGGCGGTTATAACCGGTGTGGATGTGATCGGAGGTTATGAAGAATCGTTTCTTGATACGTGCAAAAACACCGGCCTCGAATGCAGATTTTTTTCCGCAGGCGCGTCATTGATAAAGAAATTTACAAGCCAAACATTTGATCTTGTCCTGTGCAGTTATGCCCTTTACTTCTTTCCCGACGCCATTGCGGAGATATCCCGGATATTGGCCCCCGACGGTATCTTTATCGTCATTACCCATGATAAAAATAACATGAAGGAACTGATAACCGTCACAAAAGACATCCTGAAAAAAAACAATATACTGAAAGAAGAACGCCTTCCTCTTGAAAAGATCATCAGCCAGTTCTCGTCGGAAAACGGGATGGAGATGCTGACGCCGTGGTTCGGTCGTGTGACAACCGTTGACTATGGCAATTCTCTGGTCTTCCGGCCCGAAGACGGTCCCCGGATCTTAGAATATCTTTCCTTTAAAAGCCCCTTTCTTCTTTCAGGAACCAATGTTGAAATGGAATGGGTTGTTCAAGTCCTGTCCATGCAATTTCAACAACCGTCTTTTCTGCGGGACGGATTTACCATATCGAAGAACGACAGGATATTTATCTGTTCGTCACCTTTAAATGGTCAGGTACGGCGATGAGAAAAAAAGCCAGGATATTTTGTCCCTATTGCGGCGCTAAAACTATAAAAAAGACGGAAGATGACATACTGAGGGACTTCTGTCAGAGCTGCAAAACCTTCTTTTATGAGAATCCCCTCCCCGTTGTGTCAACGATTATTGTGTTAGAGAGGAAAATTCTCCTCGTTAAACGGGGTAAGAACCCCTACCGGGGACTGTGGTGTCCGCCAACTGGATTTGCGGAGGCCGGAGAAAGTGTCGAGGATGCGGCGTTGCGGGAACTCGATGAGGAAACGGGCATACAGGGAAATATTCTAAGCCTCATTGATGTGGACTCATGCACAAATTACTTTTACGGCGACCTTCTCTTTATCACCTTTGAGGTGGAACAGATCGGGGGAACCCTTGGGCCGGGCGGCGATACGACGGATGTAAAATATTTCGCCGTCGAACAAATTCCCAAATTGGCCTTCAGTTCCAACACGAGGGCTGTCAATGCCTATATTAAAGGGAAGGCCGATTACTGGGCCATCGTGGACTCTTTTGCACGTTCCACGGGGCAGATGAAGATCCGGGGTGAAAGGGAAAACCTCCTTTCCGACAGACTTTTAGTCGTTATCGAAAAGAACGCAGAGAAAATTGCCAATCTATGGGTTCACGACGTTACGACAGGCCGCTCAACACCGGACTACCATGACTTTGATAAGGCGCGTCTGTTTAAAAGGATTCACCGGCTCCTCTCCCAGTTCGGTAAATGGCTGGGAGGGTTTTACGGTGACAGCGACATCCGCGAATTTTTCATGGAGACAGGAAGAGAACGAAAAAAGGAGGGGTTCAAGCTGGGGGAAGTTTTAAGCGCCCTCAGTCTCATCAAGAAACACATATGGGAATTCGCCCTCTCTCAGGGGATGTGGCAGAAAACCCTTGACATTTATACGGCCCTTGAACTCGATCGGAGGATCGTCATATTCTTTGACCGGGCGGCATTTTATATGACCCGCGGATATGAAGAATAGAAAAAGCCCCCCTTTCTCTGAAGGGGGGCTTTTTGGGGTTAATATGTCGCGAAAATCCTGTATCTTTGCTAAGCCTTGGCAGCTTTTCCTGCCGGTCTCTTGTAGCTGAACGCAATAAGGAAACCGACGATAAGAAGCGCTGCGGCAACATACACAGCAATTCCCTTAATCTGAGCGAAAACCAGAGGTCCGACAATACCCGCGGCGCCCCATGCCGTCAGCATAATTCCGTAAACCTTGCCGATATAGCCAGGGCCGAATGAATCGGCGGCAAAGGCGGGCATCGTGGCGAATCCACCGCCATAACAGGCCAGGAGATAGCATGCGGCGACGGTGAAGAGCAACTGATTGTCTATCTGGGGCAGCAGGACGTAAAGAATGGCCTGGGTGATAAACATGATGATAAACACATTCTTTCTACCAATAGCATCGGATGTCCATGCCCATAAGAGACGTCCCAGACCATTAAAGATGGACGCGTAGGCAAGGATCGATCCTCCTGCCAAGGCAAGCGCCGCTCCCGTGAGCAAAGGATCGGTTTTCTTGATGACATCCTGGGCCATGGGGGAGAGTTGTGAGATCAGTCCGAGTCCGGCGGAAATGTTCAGGAAGAGCATTGTCCAGAGCATCCACCACTGAGGAGTCTTGACAGCTTCGTCAAACGTAAACGAGTCCGCCGCCGAGACGCCGCCTGCTGTCTTGGGAGTGAAGCCAGCCGGGAGCCAGCCTTTCGGGGGGTTCTTGTACAATTGGGCAGCTAACGGGACCAGCACCAGGAAGATCACGCCCCAGATGTAAAAGGTATTTGCCACACCCATGGAAATGACCATAGGAGGAGCAATCTTGCCCATGAAAAAGGCGCCGCCGCCGAAACCCATAACGGCGAGACCTGTTACCAGACCACGCTTGTCAGGGAACCAGCGGATCAGGGTGGCAATGGGGGTAATGTAGCCGAAACCGTTGCCAAGACCGGCGATGAAACCGAAACCGATGTACAGAAGCCAGATGCTTCCGATCTGATCGGCCAGACCGGCAAGAAGCGTTCCGATACCGAACAGAACACCACCGATAGTGGCGACAAACTTGGGACCTTTTTTGTCCACCAGGGTTCCGCCGAAGGCGGCGGAGACACCGATCATGCCGATGCAGATCATGAACGTGACCTGGGTTTCCGTTTCCCCCCAGCCATGTGCGGTCATAAAAGGTTTCTTAAAGACTGACCAGGCATAAACCGTTCCCAGGCAGAGCTGCATGACGATTGCAGCGATTGCAATCAACCATCTCTTACTTTCTAAATTTTCATTACTCATAATACCTCATTCCTCCATCGTTTTATAATGACGCCGTAAACACTTTTTACAATGACGGCTTTAAAAAAATCCGCATCTCAACCTTTTTCATCAAGGTGATATGCGGGGTTTGGGGTGAGGGGCATCGAAGCCCCTCACCGTTGTTCATCTTTCATAATTAACCGCGTCGGAAGACGCGGGAGTTTTAAGGACCTTAAACCGCTGCTACCTTTACCGCGCAAACCTTGTATTCCGGAATTTTAGCGATCGGGTCAAGGGCGGGGTTGGTCAGTAAATTAACGGCCGCTTCCCTGAAATGGAAATTCATGAAGATGGTTCCTTCGGGCACACGCGTCGTTACCTCGGATTTTGCCTGAACGGCGCCTCGCCGGGACGAAACCTTCACAAACTGACCTTCCGTTAATCCTAACTTGTCCGCATCCTTGGGGTTAATTTCAACGAGGCTTTCCGGACATCTTTCCATGATTCCCTGGGACAGCCGTGACATGGTGCCCGTATGATACTGATACAGGACACGCCCTGTGGTCATCACAAAGGGATATTCCGCATCGGGAACTTCTGCGGGTGGTTTGTATTCAATGGCGCTTAAGAGACCCAGGCCTCTGGAGAACCGGTCCATATGAAGAAATTTGGTTCCCGGATGGGTTGCGTTCGGGCAGGGCCACTGAATACCGCCTTTTTCAAGCCTGTCGTAAGTGATTCCGGCGTAGCTCGGCGTCAATACATTGATTTCCTTCATGATAGCTTCCGGATTGGCATAGCTCATGGGATAGCCCATCTTTGTGGACAGCTCGGCGATGATTTCCCAGTCGGCCTTGGCCTGGCCGGGCGCTTCAACGGCCTTCCTGATAAGCTGCACCCTTCGTTCCGTATTGGAGAAGGTGCCATCCTTTTCGGCGAAGCAGGCAGCGGGCAGAACGACGTGAGCGCGCTGTGCCGTTTCGGTGAGAAGAATATCCTGTACGATCAGCAGGTCGAGATGCTTCAGGGATTCTTCTGCATGCGTCAGGTCAGGATCGGACAGCATGGGGTTTTCACCCATTACATACAGGGCCTTGACCTTCCCTTCGTGGGCCGCATTCAGGGTTTCCACAATGGTGATACCGGGTTTGGGCGGAAGGGATACACCCCACGCCTTCTCAAACTTTGCCCGGGCTTCATCATTCACGACCGGCTGATAGCCTGTGAAAACAACCGGCAGAGCTCCCATATCGCAGGCGCCCTGGACGTTGTTCTGGCCTCTCAGAGGATTAACGCCTCCCCCTTCAATGCCCACATTTCCGCAGATCATGGCCAGATTGGCGCAGGATTTTACGTTGTCAACCCCGGTCGTGTGCTGGGTAATTCCCATGGTATAGAGAATCGAGGCTGCCTTAGCCTCTGCGTATATCCTGGCTGCCGTTATGATATCCTCAGCCGGTACGCCTGTGATCTTTGAAGCATACTCGGGGGTGTATTTTTCCACGACCTTCTTCATGGCTTCGAAACCCTCTGTACGGGTTTCCACGTACTGCTTGTCATAGAGGCCTTCAGAGATAATGACGTTCATCATGCCGTTTAACAGGGCCACGTCACTGCCGGGCTTCTGGCGCAGCCAGATGGTGGCGTATTTCACCAGATCGATCTCCCTCGGATCGGCGACGATCAATTTGGCGCCACGCTGACGGACGGCCCTTTTTATTTTCATGCCGATGACGGGGTGGTTTTCCGTCGTGTTGGTACCGATGGCCAAAATGGCGTCGGTAAATTCAATTTCATCGATGGAATTGGTCATTGCACCACTTCCAAAGGTAGCGGCCAGACCGGCCACTGTGGAAGAGTGTCAGAGACGGGCGCAATGATCGACATTGTTCGTTCCGATCACCGCCCTCATAAATTTCTGGAAGAGATAATTTTCCTCGTTTGTCGCACGGGCAGAGGAAAATCCCGCGATACTGTCAGGGCCGTTTGCTTTCTTGATCGCCGACAGTTTTTCCGCAATATAGCTGTAAGCCTCGTCCCAGCTTGCCTCTTTCAATTCCCCGTCCTTACGGATCAGGGGGGTCTTCAGGCGGTCGGGACTATGAACGAAGTCCATACCGAACCTCCCCTTAACGCAGAGGCTTCCTTCATTGGGCTGGCCGTATTCACGATTACCGGTGACCTTGATGATCTTCCCGTTATGAATATTGAGATCCATCTGACAACCCACGCCGCAGTACGTACAGGTTGTGCGGACCTTTTTGAGTTCCCAGGGACGTCCCTGGAATCTTGCCTGTTTCATGGTCAGGGCGCCTACGGGGCAGGAATCGACACATTCTCCGCAGAAGAAACATTCGGAGTCGATGTAATCCCTGTCAAAAGCCGGCCCAACCTTGGCGCGGAAACTGCGCATGGAGAAATCCAGGACTTCATTGACCTGAATTTCGTTGCATGCACGGACGCACCGGCCGCAGAGGATACATTTGTTCATGTCCCTCTGGATCATCGAGTTGGTTTTTTCGGTGGAATAACCGGGCGGTGTGATTTCAAACCGGGGTTTCTCGATCCCCAGCCAGTAAACCAGATTCTGTAATTCGCAATTCCCGTTCTGCTCGCAGGTCAGACAGTTGTG
>JBAWYD010000096.1:0-8348 GCA_037143735.1 Deltaproteobacteria bacterium | reverse complement strand
CTGGATGAGCTTCCGCCCGGCCACAGGATCGCCAAGAATGCCGATGAGGCGGAGAAACCACTCCTGATATGCCTCGCGGGTGGGAAATTTTTTCCGTAGATCGTTCGGCCACCGACCCGACCAGGTCGGCAGAACGCTGGCCAAAACCGCTGCCCGGCTCGCCACCAAAGGCCGCCTCGCCCACCAGACATGGAGGAAATACAACGGCGGCAGAGCGCTGCTCGCCCCCCGCTCCCGCTGGCTCTCCGCCCCGATCGCCGCCACCGGCAACCACTCTTCGATCAGCACCCTCGGCCGATTAACGTTCATTCTTTCGCCTTAAACAAGTATATTTGTCTGCCAGATCTCTCTTCGATATGAATATCATTATAGGAGTATTTTCATTCTTTTCGTACTCACTCCGAATTTGTTGCGTCGTGACGATATTGATGATGCTATTGAAATCTCTGACGATTGCGAGATAGTTGGCAATATGGAAAATAAGGATGGCGATATAAAAAAATGCGGCAAAAAAGAACAATGACCAACAAATGGATAGGGGGGGATTAAAATTTCCCAGATAACATTGAATGAATATCCACAGAGGGTAGGAAATCAACGCCCCGACACAGGCGGTCCCCAATCCGTGCACGGTGTTCCCAAGGCTGTCAATCCGTTCGTTGGCACCTTTGATAATTTCTGATGAACCCCTCCTCGAATGCCAAAAGGCGGTTAAAATACGCCAGGCGCCAGCCTGCGTTATCTCTTTTTGTTCAACATCGCAACTGTCACAATATTTTAACTCTACCCATCCAAACCCCATCATCTTCTTGATCAAGGGCGAATGATCGACCATGCAAGGACGGACGCATGGCAACCAGTACAGGAAATGGTAGATGATCCCTAAAAGAAATCCGAGAGCGCCAGATGCTATAAAAAGAGCAAAGAAGGCTCCTATTCCAACATCCTTACCGGAAAAGATTGTTAAGATGGAATTATGGAATTTTCCCGGATTAGAAAGCCAGAAGTAAATGGAGATTTCAATGATGAAGGTGAGCCCCGGAATCACATAACGGAAAAATCTTCGTGCATCGGCCATTAGATATTCCTCAAAGGTTGATTACTCTTTACATCCGCTGCTTTTCCATCAAGCCGCCATCGGTAACTACTCCTCAATACACACCTTCTAACGGTTATTACTCATAGTAAGATCACTTTAAATATCTATAGCATTAGCTTCCCAATGCCTTCGCTAAACAGTGAATAATTTCTTTGCCAAGTTCATAGGCAGACGTAACTTCTTTATATGATGGCGTTGTGGGAATCTGTCCACCATGTGAAAACTGATGCCGCCATTCTATAAGATTGTTGTAAGAAGACAGAAGACTTACTTTGTGATTTTGAAGGGAAAAATTTTCAGCTTCGCTCTCAAGCTTCTTGTATTTTTTGACATATGAGTCTCCGAAACGTGGGAGATATTCATTACGTAATTGATCCGCCTTTATTCGCCCATTTAATCTATCAAAATATCGACTTACAAAATTGCCGAGAACCCTGTGTTTTTTCCAACTGAATTCAATAAAAATTTCTTTAATTGCCAGCTCATAAACCGTAGTTCCCACAACTGCCACAAAACCGACATATCTCGATGCTATAAATGGGTCTGTCAAACCACCCGCCACACTATCCAGGTGATGAATTAAGTCATCCGCCAATTTAAAGTGAATTTTATAATCCATTGAAATTATAGTATTAATATTTCATTTGCAATCCTGAAGCGGCTCTTTAGCACTAAGGTATCGGTAGTACCAGCAAGCGTACATTCTATGAACTTTTCATTTTTCAGTAGCTGCTTATGTCTTTCGGGGAGATTATCCGGGATTCTCTCAAAGTTATTGAGCAATGTGCAGAACACTGAGTCTAGGACAGCCGTATTCAGCGGCCCACGGATATGAAAAGCCCTTGATCCCAGCTTTTTAATTATTAATTCCGTTACCAAACCAAAGAGTTCAACGAATTTGGATATCTCCTTAGCATCTCCGTTTCGATTTATACGCATTGCAACATTCAAAAATTCTTTCATGGGCTTTTCATAAGACTCCCAAGAATGACTTAAAGCAAAGAGTCGAAGTATTAATTCAATATCTTTCTGGTGCTTATCCATATTTTTCTTGCCGATGATTGTTCTCCAATTCTTGTCCATGTTCATCCTTCTTAGAATGCGGACAAAATCTCCGACGAATACGCAATTTCTAATTTCTTGAGGTTTTAAAGCAGTTCCGCCCGTATTCAGGCGTTCAAAAATATGATAGATACTTGTGTTATTAGCCTTAGGAGCTAATTGGCGAACATTGATAGCGCGAAGGACAGCATTTTGAAGTTTCCTTTGATCTGCTTGTGATAGATCTTTGAAACGGTTGTTGTGGTAGGGACTTTTTTCGTCCAAACCGGTTAAACGAAACACTTGCTTTTTCCCTTGAGAAGTTTCCTTTCCAAAATAGCCGTCGAAATAAAAAACAATACTTAAAATCCGTTGTTGTCCATCTATAACCAGATTCTTATGCTCTTCATCTATATAAAAGAAAACAGGGGGCACAGGCAATCCCAGCAAGAACGAATCAATAAGTAGAGAGGATTGTTTTATTGTCCATACAAACTCACGCTGAAAGTCAGGTATTTCAATATCTTTATCCTGCCACATCTTGTGAATGCCACTCAAGGTAAAATCAGATGGGTACGTTGCAATATCGTACACCACTACTACCTCATCTTCCTCTACTTCTTCTTCGATCAGAATATCATCCAATTCGACCGACATAAAAACCTCCATCGCTTACCTTATGAATATTTCGAGGTCACCTGTTAATTCATGAAATAACCGCTTCCCTCAACCTTGGTAGATAGCCATCAATCTCGTCTATCAGCAATTGAACATCACTTGGTTTTTCATAAAGGGGAATTCCTTTGTCGACGGCCATATTCCCCAGTCTTTCCCGATCCGTTAGGTATTTCCGGACTTCCTCTTCTTTCTGGTTTGGAAAAATCTTGTGCGGATCGATAATCAGGTGAAACCTGTTGCCGTTTTCCAGATAACTGTCTGGTATCGTGGGGACAAGACGCAATAGGCTGTTCAACTCCCCGGCCGTCCGCCGCGGTTCGCGGTTGAATTCCACCTTTTCGATGAGGTTGATTCTCCCGTTCTGATAGAATCGATAACCGATCCATTCCGTCCTCTCATCGAGATTCACGTGCTCGTCCTTGTGCAACCCGCGCCTGATGAATTGTTTTTCCTCGCTGGCGGCCCGGAACTTCCCCGTAGGCCGGGTGATCATGACCGCATCCTGCTCCTCTTTGTCTGCAACAAGGGTCTCAAACAAATCGTTCAAAACAGAATCTATTTCTACGACCCTCCGGTACTCCGCGATGAGAGGTCTCGACAAATTAAAATTCCCCTTAATCAATCGATTGAGATGATCAAGAAATTCAGGTGTATCTTTCGCCGGTCGGAAAAGGCTTAGCTGCTCTATCTGTTCATCGTCGATTTCCTTTTCCAGGAATTGTCTCCATTGACGGAACGCCTCCGTATCGACAAATCCTTTTTGGGCAAAACGTTTATTTATTTTTACTTTGGTTTTACCGAAACCCTGTACTACAATGCCAAAGTTTCTCGGTTCCATTCGCTTCAAATCCGGTATGTAACGCAAAATCTGATAATAGAATCGGTTATCTGACATCTCTTAATCCCTCCTCCCTGAGATTCGGGAATAATTCCCTGTTTTTCATGATATGATCCAAAAGGTATTCACGACGATCCAATAAAAATTCCGTGGTCTTTTCTTTGATGGTAATGTCAATATACTCCATTTCTGGCAAATTTTGTATCATGGATTCTATAAAATAGCTGGGTATCTGCCGGATCTTCTCTGTCCATGCCAGCACAAGTTTCAGATCCTCTAATACGCTCAGAAAATGATGGGGTTTGTCAAACATACTGCGCAGGTTCATTTTGAGATTACCTAACCTTTCAGTGCCGCATGAAACGCCGCCCTCCGACCGTCGGTAATAGAGAAGAGCGTTTCCCTGGTCGATAAGGGCAAGTTTTCCATCTTTCCGTAGGACAATATTGTCTCTCCGCCGATCATTGTTTCCTACATACAAGTCAAAAATGATCATACCGTGAACATATTCTTTGTTCTTCTGGAAGAAATCTGCGATTTCTTTTGATGTCCCCGAAGGTAGAATTGTACCTTGTGTCGTCGTCTCCTGCCAATGGGAAAAGAAATACCATCTTTCATCAAACGGTTCCAGCAAGACCTCAGGACAGTATAGACCCATCATCCGGCCGATTTCACCGGCCACTTTTTCATTGAAAACGATGTAGGGGAACTTTTCCGTGGCTGTTTTCCCGGCAAAAAGAACATGAAACAGCTTTGCGCCAGCAGCCCCACCCAAGGGATCTTCCGGTAATTCGATTATCCGGTCTATTCCATCGTCTATCATCTAAAAAACATCTCCTTCATATGCCAGTATGATTACATCTGACCACGAGAGTCATTTCACATCCATCCTGTTACCCAAATATGTTTTCGGTCGACAGCATCACTCTTCAGCCAGGAGTACGCGTAAGGATTTCCGGGAACGTTTGGCATAAGAGCCGTTGACGCATTTGGCATACCAGTAGTAGGCCTCTTCATCACTCATGGCGGTGATTCCGGTGACGATCTCTTCCATACGTCCGGGTTTGCTCATGGGCTTCAAGGCAAAAAATAGGAGAGCCAGCCGGACGCCAGGGGCTTCGTTGAGCAAGAAGGGCGCCTTCCTCTTCACAGACAGTTCCGTGGGACGATAGCCCTGTTTCTTCAGGATGTTCAGAAGCGTTTCGGTCATTACTTTGAGGGGAAGCCCCCATATTCGTATGGCTTTGGGACGGTTGTCCTTTTCGGATATTTCAAGGGCCATTTCGCCGGACTGGCACTGGAAGATGTGGAGCTCGAATTGTCGCATTATAATTCCTTGTTTATAGAGGTTCTGCCTGAACCTGGATTTTGCCGATGCCCAAAGTCGTCAGGATGTCTTTCATCATGGCAAAGCGCTCGCCTTCTATGGATAATCCATCCATGAAGCTGAAGGCAAGGACCATTCTGGCGCTTGCCTTGGATGCCTCTTTGGCGAAGGCGTCGGTCCGGTCTTTCAGGCGCTTGTAGCGATCCCATGTCCCGTTGAACGTGACGGAGAAGTGCTCGTCCTGGTCCCAGTCCGCCTTGAGATGGAAACGGATCGTACAATCGACGTTGCCCATCTGGGGAACGGCGAGTCCCATAGCAGCCACGTCCTTGATGATTTCTTGACCCATGCCATCGAGGGTGATGGTCAGCGCTTTCAGTGTGGATACCTTGTGATCCCGGGACTGATCGAAAATTGATTGAAAGGCCTGGGCCGGTGGTCCCTCGGCTTTCATCATGTTCTTGCAGACACAGGGGAAATGGCCGCAGAAAATACAGGCAGGCTTGGGTTCTCCCGCGCAGATGCAGTCGTTCACGATTTTATCGCAGACAGGACAGCTCTCCGACTCGCAGATACAGGCTGATTTTTCTTTCCCACAGATGGGACACTTCTCCTTCGGCGGCCAAAGACCTAGGCGGGCGGCTTCGTCAGGGAGATAAATCTGCGTATCCTCACTGATCTGGACAAGGGGAACCGGCGCTCCTTTCCCGTATGCCCGTAGACTGCCTGCGTCGTAGTAAACCCATGTACCCTGTTCGATGCCGTTTTTAATGGTCTTCTTGAGCTGATTGACGTCCAGGAGCATCCGCAGGGACAGCTTCTGGGAGAAGGTCTTGCGCAGTGCCTCCGTTGTCAGGGTTTTTTGCTCCCCCGGCCATGCTTTGGCTTTAAGGAAAGTTGCCGACAGGGGTGGATCATCGGCGGTAAGGACGCGGTTCAAGTCCTTGAGACGCTTGAGAATAACGGCGGACTGATCCTTCTGGACATCGCCCTGATCCTGGGCGGGCAGGGCCTCTCGGGCGAGGAAGCCGGACCGCTTGGGAGCATCGGGACTGGGATAGTAGAGAAAGTGGTAGGCCTTCGTGATGGCCACCCGGACGAGGAGTTCCGTTTCGTCCATTTCCCTCTGGAGCTTTTCCCTGTCCGTTTTTGTAAATTCCCGGAAGCGTTCGTCATCTTTTATAATACGCCGAATGGCAAGGTAGCGACGCATTTTTTCGACCATCGGACTGATCTGATCCTTGTCGGACACGAGAAAGAGCAGGTTGTTCCGGTATGTCCGATATCCTTCGGCGATTCCTGTCCGTTCGTATATTTTGAGGATGATCTCCGGCGGCTGGACCTTGTCCTGGCCCGTTGCTGCGGCGTCGTAGTGAATGACGACGAGTTTTGGCTCCTTCGTGTCGTCATCCACCTCCGCCGCCTCTGCGGGGAAGTAGACCGGCTCCAGTGGGCCCTTCTTCCAGACGCTGCGGATGCGGCTGTCCAGCTCCGTCTTGGCCTTGGTCTGGCCGACAAGTTGCATTTCATCCTCGATAATCTTGTTCAGGGAAGGTTCCGTCTTGAAACGGTAGCGATTGCCGTCATACTCCAGAAACCAGCAGGTGTCGTAAAGCCGGTCAAGGGCCTTCTGGAGAAGGGTCGGATCGTCTCCCGGCTGCAGAACAGCGAGGGTGAGATCGCTGGGATCGACGCCGGAGGCTACCCCCTGGACGATGCTGTGGAGGAAGATTGCACCTGCGGCGCGTCCGGCATAGGTACGCTTGCCTGCCTGAAGCCAGGGGTCGTCTATCTCCTGGGCGTGGGCTTTGGAACCGCTGAGGGGGGACAAGATGTCCGCCTCAACAACATGGCGGAATTTTGGCCGCTCCAATCGGCTGGTAAGGTCGTTGAGGATGTCCTCGGCGCCCAGATCCAGATGCCAGGGATGAATTAGGCTCGTTCCGGCAGGTTGCTGTTCCCAGAGGGTACGGATGGTCATTCCCAGCAAGCGCAGGGCGCCCCGGGTTTTCTGGAAGTTGGGGATAGTGGCCGTCTTGCGGTTGAGCGTCGTCAGCAGTTCGGGATGAAAGGGGTAGCTGCTGGCTATCTCCAGCGTATAATCGGCCTGAATCGCCCGGACGGGGAGATCGATTCCCTGACTGGTCAAGCGCTGGTAGAAATCATGATAGCTTTGCGCGGTTTCTGCCGCAGCATTTTTATCTATCGACTGGAACATCCTCCGGGTAACGATGGGGGCTATTTCCGTTTCCGTCGTCGGTGTGATCACCCGTTCCTGGCGAGCGGACAGGGCCGATGCTTCCCTGAGGACCTTATGGATCTCCTCCGTCTCTTCTGAGAAGGCATCCTGGGAATCGGCGAGGGTGTACACGATCACGACTTTTTCGAGGCTTCCCACGGCCCCCAGCAGGGACATGAAGAAGGCCGTGGTCATTTCTGCCAGATTGGTGCCCCCGACGGTTAGGCCCTTGGCGGCACGCAGGTAGGTGGCCAGTTCGTCGATCAGGATGAGAGCGGGTTCGTCGCCCAGGAGATCTTTGATGGTCGTCTCTCCCGGACGCATACGATCCCGGTCGTTGGTTTCGATCATTCGGTAGCCAGCTTGGCCTCCCAGAAGCCAGGCCATCTCCCCCCAGAGGGTATAGGTGGTGACGTTGCCGTGACGCAGGCCGCTCGCGGGGTCGAGGTCGGAGCCCACGAGCGGAACGACACGGATAGGGCTTTGTGGTAGAAAATCGGGAGGGAGCAGATCGGCGACAGAGACAGGCGCTGCGGCGCCCTTCGCGACATGATAAAGCGCAATGAGGTTGTGGGTCTTGCCGCCCCCGAAAGAGGTCTCCAGGCGGATTATGGGACTGTTGGCGGGCTTGCGGCCTGTGAGGCGGCCCAAGGTCTCATTAAGGAGCGTCTTGAGGCCCTCCGTCCGGTAGGTATTTTCGAAAAAAGCGATCGGATCCCGATAAACCGGATCCGCCTTTCCCAGATGGACATCAATGAGGCTGGCGCGAAAGATTTCATCCTTCAGTTCACCCTTGAGAACTTCCGGCCTCGGTGTACAGGATTCAAAAATGGTTTTCATCAATTCGCTCCCGGTATTCATTTCGACACCGCTTCTCAAACATAAAACCCCGTTCTCTTCTCGAGATACGGGGTCTGTTCGCTTATCTTTCCATGATTTCCCTTATATAGAAGTTGAAGGGTCAGAAATTGTTGACAAGGATCATTTCTCTAATGGTCGAGAGATTAATCAAAAAATGGAGGATTAGTCAAGGATTATTCGTTGGTTAAGAATCTGTCAGATAAGACCTCGTCGAGAAAGTCTTCGATCTCGTCCGCATCATCCATCGCCAGAACGCGCGTCAAGG
>JBAWYD010000095.1:0-8357 GCA_037143735.1 Deltaproteobacteria bacterium | reverse complement strand
CGTGATGCCCATGTGTATCTCGTAACCTTCTATATCTTCTCCGTTTTGTTCCCAGACCCCGGACGAGCGGGAGAGCATTTTTCCCCTGTGCAGGGTGGTCTCTATATCCAATAAGCCGAGACACGGGGTATCTCCCGGCGTCCCTTCGATGCCGTAAGGATCGCGAATGAGCCTCCCCAGCATCTGATAGCCGCCGCATATCCCGACGAGTTGACCGCCGCGGCGGACGAATTCCGCCAGGCCGGCTTCCCAACCCGTAAACTTAAGCCATTCCATATCTGAAGGAACATTCTTCGTGCCGGGGATGAAGACCACGTCGTACCCATCCAGGTTGCGGGGCCGCACGAGGTAATGGAGGTTGATGGAGGCGTCTCTCTCGAAGGGATTGAAATCCGTGAAATTGGAAATGTGCGGGAGCCGTATGATGCCCATGTTTATTTTACCCGGCTCCGGGCCGGACTGCGGGTCTATCAGGGCCTCCAGCGGCACGCCGTCTTCCGAATCTATCTGGATGTGATGGAAATACGGGATAAGGCCCAGGACGGGAAGGCCGGTTTTGTTCTCGATGTATTCAATGCCCGCTTTGAAAAGATCGGCATCGCCACGGAAACGGTTGATGATGACGCCCTGTACGCGCCGCCTGTCCTCTTCGGGAATCACGTCCAGCGTGCCGATGATCTGGGCGAAAACGCCGCCCCGGTCGATATCGGCAACCAGAATAACCGGCGCATCGGCGGCATAAGCCATGCGAAAATTGACAAAATCCTGCGATCGCAGATTGACCTCGGCGCAGGAACCGGCGCCTTCCATGACGATGAGCGAGTATGACGCACGCAATCGTTGCAGGCTGGCATAAGCTTTCTCAAATAGGTAGTCTGTGCAGGAAAAGTAATCTTTGGCTTCCCTGTTTCCAATGGGTTTCCCGTACAGGACGACCTGGGCGCCCGTATTCGTTGACGGTTTGAGAAGCACCGGATTCATGTCCACATGGGGGGCGATCCGCGCCGCTTCCGCCTGGACGATCTGCGCCCGCCCCATCTCCCCGCCTTCGGGTGTGACATAGGAGTTGTTGGACATATTCTGGGCTTTAAACGGGGCGACACGGACGTCAAGATCGTTAAAGATACGGCACAGCGCCGCCACGACAATGCTTTTCCCCGTATCCGAACCCGTTCCTAAAACCGCCACACATCGGGCGGTCATGTTTTCTTTTTTGCCGTGGTTATTCATTCTTCTTCATCCCAGCCATCTTCCACCAATCTAATTGGTTTTTCTAACTTTTTTTAACGCCATCAAAATTCATAAGCCAAACCGGCAAAAACAGACCTTCCTGCTCCCGGATACCCGCACATCACGGTTCTGGTCGGATCCGTCGAAGATTTGCTGCGGTCGGTAAATGTTGCCCGGTAGGTATCGTAAGCTTTGTCAAACAGGTTATTTCCCGACAGGGAAAGAATCCAGTGTTTGTAAAGGCGCTGTTCCATTTTCAAATCCATCGTCCAGTAGGGATCGAGGGTGTAGGTGACCGTTTTCGTATCGACGCCGCCGGTGGTGATTTTTTCTGTCTGATACATGACCCTGTCGCTCATATAGCGGGCTGTCGCCGTCATGGTCAACCCGATTGTGCTCCGATATATCAGGTCGCCCTTGAACTGATGATCCGGCGTGTAGGCGGCACGCCTTTTAACCGGGGTATATCGGATGTCCGGCGTCGTGTAGTCCTGCCGGGTATAGGCGCGGTTTTCCTCTTCCGCGTCCGTGTAAGTATAGTTCAAGGCCAGAGTGAAGTCGTAATATGGTCCGATTCTGACGCCCGCTTCGGCGCCGTCCGCCTTGTAACCGGCCAGGTTTATCGGACTGGAAACCCCTGTGGTGTCCATGACCCACTGAATCTTGTCGTCCACGTTCCAGTGAAAATACGATACGGTCATGAATATTTTATTGTCAAGGAACGACTGCTCGGCAGTTACGTCGGTATGCCAGCCTATCTCCGGTTTGAGATCGGGGTTTCCCCTGCCCATCGCGTCCTCTGGCCAGAAGAGCTGGTTGAGGCTCGGCGCCAGAAAGTGTTTTCCGTGATTGATCTTAAAAGCCGTCGTATCGAAAGGGTTGATAATCAACCCGAAAAGGGGGAGGTTCTCCGAGCCGAACATGGAATTGACTTCGTGCCGGACACCGGCCAGGGCCTTCCAGTACTGCGAAGGTCTGTATTGCCCTTCCGCGAATGCGCCCTTGGTAAACACGCGGGCTTTTGTCGTGGTTTCGGAGATTGGGGAGCCGGAGGCATCCAGGCCATAACTCTGACTCTTCCAGTCAAAATCCTTGTATTCGCCACCCAGCAAAAGTGTTGCGCCATCTATGGGGTGGATGTCCAGAAAACCGTCTACTCCGAGCACCTGATTGGTGACCCAGTCTTCTTTTCCTTTGCCCGTGGAGTCGTACCTCGTGTAGTTGTAACTCTCCATGTTCGCATAATGTCCCTTGAGATTGTAGCCGAGTGCTTTCAATGGCTTCCCCTTAATCTCAAGGACCAGGCGCCCGTCTTTGTCGCCGCCCTTGTTCAGCAGGCTTGCCGCCTCGCTGTTGTAAAATTTAACGCCGCTTCTGTAATAATCCCGCGTGCCATCGGGCGGCTTGACGCCGGGCAGGCCGAACGTCCTGTCGACGTAATCGCCATAGAGACTGATATCGATGGCTTCTTTCTTATCCAGGACCAGCTTCAGGGAAACATCGGTATGTCTGAGATAGCTGTTATCCCGAAAGCCGTCCGTTTCCGCTCTGCCCGCCGTCAGGTAATATCCGAAATCCCCGGCGAGAAACATGCCCTGTTCCGCCGATAAACGATACGTGTTCTGTGAACCGTAACCTGCTTCAGCCTTCAGAACCATTTTGTCTTTTTTCGGCCGCTTCGTGATGATGTTGACCGTCCCCGCCATGGCGCCGGAACCGTAGAGGAGGGAACCTGATCCTTTGACCACCTCGATCCGCTCGATATTGTTGAGGGGAATTTTGCTCACATCTGCATCGCCCAGGGACGGGGAATTCACGTTGACGCCGTTGACAAATACCTGGGTGGCGTTGCTTTCCATCCCGCGAATTTTGATTTCTTCCTTGGCGCCTCCATAATTGCCGCGGGTTCGCCAGTCAATGCCCAATTCATTCGACAGCAAGTCACCGACCGTTTTTGCTCCGGACGTCTGTATATCCTTTTTGTCCACGATGACGACGGAGTTGGGAATATCCCTGCGTTTTTCCGGCGTCTTCGTTGCCGTGACGATTACCGTTTCCAGCATCACGGCATTTTCCTGCGACCCACCCTCCTGTGCAGCTACAGCATAACCGCCCCACTGAACGATCAGCAGGCAAAAGGCGGAGATAATGAGTAATTTTAAAGTCTTATTCATTTGGATGTGCACTCAGCGGGGTGACACGGGGCCTGCCGGTCACCGGATTTCTATCGACGGCTACGTTCGTTTCATAAACGTCCTTGATGCTGGATTCCGAAATGACTTCTTCCGGGCTTCCCATACAGTGGATATTGCCGTTGTGTAAAAGGATGATCCTGTCACAGTAAAGCGATGCCAGGTTGATGTCGTGTGTGACGGCAATGACGGTGAGAGACTGGTTTTTGTTCAGTGTTTTAATTAAATCGAAAAAATCCACCTGATGTTTGATGTCCAGAAAAGCCGTAGGCTCATCCAGCAGCATGATCTGAGGCTGCTGGGCCAGTGCCCGTGCGATCAAGACCCTCTGGCGCTCACCGCCGCTCAAAGCATTCATGCCCCGGTTCATCAAGAAAAGTGTATCCGTCATCTCCATGGCTTGATGTGCGATCCTGAAATCCGTCTCTCCTTCAAACCGCCATTTCCCCAAATGGGGTGCACGACCCATTAAAACGATTTCGTGAACGGTAAACGGAAAGATCATCAGGGATTCCTGGGGGACAACGGCAATAATTTTAGCAAGATTTTCCCTCTTGAGCGTCTGGGTTAGGGCGCCGTTTATCCATATCCTTCCCTCTCGGGGAGGAAGAATCCCGTCGATAACTTTCAGAAGGGTTGTCTTGCCGGATCCATTGGGACCGATGATCCCGATAAACTCGCCCTTATCGACCTCAAAAGAAACGTCCTTCAGAACCCAGGATTCATTGTACGTAAATCCGATCTGTTCCACTTTTACGATAGACATCAATCAAACGGCCTTTCTTCGTAACAGATAAATGAAATAAGGCGCTCCGCACAGAGCGGTGATGACACCCACCGGCAGCTCGGCAGGGGTTATGATCGTTCTCGCAGCGGTATCGGCTACAATGAGAAACGAACATCCGAAAAGAGCGGCGGACGGCAAAAGCAATCTGTGATCCGAACCCAGCAGCATCCTCATCATGTGGGGAATAATCAACCCGACAAACCCGATGATGCCGCTTACCGACACTGCCACGCCCGTTATGAGCGACGCGGCAACCAGGAGTATTTTCTTCGTTTGCTCCACATTAACCCCCAGGTGCATGGCCGTCTCTTCACCGGTGACGATGAGATTCAGATGTCTTGCATAACGATAAATAACGGCGAAACCTGTCAGGAAAAAGAAGCCCGTCAGGATGATCTCCTTCCACTCGGCAAGGCTCAAATCTCCCATCAACCAGAACATGACGTTATGGAGATTCCGGTCGCCGGTTGTGGAAATCAGGAACATAATAATGGCGGAGAAAAAGGCATTGACAATAACTCCCGCCAAAAGGAGGGTGGTGGAATGGATTTCTTTCTTTGTCCTCGCAATGCCGTAGACCAGCACGATCGTCAGCAGTGCACCTGAAAAAGCCAGGCCGGGAATGCCGAAAAGAAAGGCGTTCAGTCCCGTCAATATGGCAATGATTGCTCCGACGGCCGCTCCGCCGGATATTCCTAAAATGTAAGGATCTGCAAGGGGGTTGCGCAAAAGGCCCTGAAACACGACACCGGCTACCGAGAGGGCGGCGCCGACAAGGCCTGCAAAAATGATCCGGGGCAGGCGGATGGAAAAGAGGATGGTCTTTTCCGTTTCAGATATATTGACATCTCCTCCATACAGGCCCGAAAAAAGCGCCTTGAGAAGCGACATCGACGCGACATGGCTCGGACCGGCGAGCATGGAGATCAGTGAAACAAACAAGACGATAACACACAGGACAACACAGACCCGGATCACTCTGGGCAACGTAACCATGCGGTCGGATCTGCCGCCTGGATTGACAAATACGGGAATGGATAAAAGAATAAAAAATAATGAAAAGAGATGTTTAATCAATCATTTCCTCCCGCGAGGCATTTCTGGTGGATGGGTCTTCCGGCTTCGGGCCACCTACTCACCCGCCTTCCCGCCATGACCGGGTCATGACAGTGGCAAAATGGGCTTTCGTTCCCTTCACGGCTGCGGGGCAGCGGGGGCTTTTCACCCCTCTTCCACGCATCCACCTTCTGGAGACGTCTTTAAATTCTCATGATGTTTTATGACGATCTCATGTTCCCGGCTTCCTAACAGAGAACATTCTTGTTGTCAAGAGCAAAACCACTGTTAGACATTACAGCTCCGTAACCTGCAACGCGGGACATCCTTCCTGTCAGCGTTTGTCAATGTATCCTGCCAATTCCAATATGCCCGTCGTCACTCTGGGGGACAGCCTGTAAAGGGATTCACTCGTATAATAGAGGCGTCCCCTTTTTACTGCCTCAACCCTTCTCAATCTCTTTATCAGATTACCGGCGTTTTCCCCGGTCATCTTGCCCTTCCCGATAAAAATGATATCGGGAGACCGGCGCATAACCTCTTCGATGGAGTACTTTGGATACCTTACACCCGCATCGGAAGCGATATTCTGTAATCCCAGAAGGTCAAGGACATCATTGATGACCGTCCCCGGTCCGGCCACAACCAGAGGTTCCGGATGCACGATGAAAATTGCTTTTTTAAGACGGCCCTGTGGGGTCGCTTTCAGCTTCTTTTCATATTCCTGGAGCACCCGCTCGATTCTCTCCGCACGCATGAAAGCCTGTTTTTTCACACCCAACGCGGTTCCCATGTCCCGTATGCCCTGAGGAAGCTCACTCAGGCGCTTCGCCCTGAAAACATAGGCTTTTATTCCGAGTTTCTTTAATCGCGCGAAGATTTCCGGGGGATTGCCGTCGTCCGTCATGACCACCATATCGGGCTTTGCCGCAACAATGGCTTCGAGGGAGGGATTGGCAAAACCGCCGATTTTCGGTTTATCAAGCGCCTGCGAGGGATAATCACAAAAAATGGTTACTGCTGCAATCCGGTCTCCGAGGCCAAGGTCATAGAGGATCTCCGTAATAGAGGGCGCCAGGGATACGATTCTTTCCGGGGGTGCGGAAAAAGCGACTCCGGTAAAACTCCATAAACACAATGCAACAAGACATATTTTCCGCATCATAACCTGCTTCTTTCTCATGGAGACACGCCAATCAGGATTTATTCCTATTACCATAATGATTGCCCCCGTCAACCTTTTCTGTTACAGCCTGAACCGAATATTTATTTTGACCTTTTCATGACGACGTGATAGACGTGCCACCCTAATATCCCATTATTTTCCAGGAGAATTTACTTTGGCTAAAAAAAAGATCCACTCTGACCAATACATTACGGGCGAAGGAATCGAAACATCCCAGGGTGTTGTGCTCCTTTCAGGAGAGTTGACATGCCGGGTATGCGGACATGCTGAAATCTTCGAATGGCCCGAAAAATGCGAAGATAAAGACGCACTTGAAGGCATAGAGGCGATCAGCTTGATCGCCGCCGTCGCGCAAAACAAAAACTGGATTGTTCAACGGGTAACTAACCCCCATGAAGCGAAACGAGCCGTTTTTGTATTATGCCCGACATGCCTCTCCCTCTTTTTTTCAGCAACCACCCCGGGTGCAAAAGCAGAAAGTTAAGGACATTCCTTTAATAAGATCCTGTCCGGAGCCATGTCACAGTTTGCTCTTTTCGTTTCTTCCCCGATCGTTCATCAATGGAATAGCTTGACTTTATAGATAATTAGCGTAAATATGCTCTCAAATATTCTACGGGAGGAATAGGGACATGGCTGATTATTCAAAGGGAAGAGGAGAATCTATAAACTCGACCTCGCCGCCCTGCAGCCGGACCCTCTCCATCAACAAAATCCCCGAAGATCTCCGTTATCAGATTCGGAGCAATCCGAACATCCCCAAGACCTTTCTCATCGGCGAAAAAGGCAATATTTCTCCATTATATTCAACGCCAAGGGTTTCGCTTAATTATATCATGGTCTTAAGTCTTATTGATCGTCAATAATTTTTATTTTATGTGGTTTTTTTGAAAATATAATGCCGAAATTGATGGAGACCATTCATGAAAACACTCGCTGATCTGTGCAAGCCCAGGGCGTCGGTTTTCGACAAGGCCCGCCTGGACACGGTTTACAACCTGGATGACCTGTCGTCGATTCACCCCGATGAGTTTCTATCCGAGAACTATGTCACCGAAGGCATGCGCATCCTCCTGACGGAGGCGTTCAACCGGCTGGAAGGCAAAACCACCAGCGCCTCCGGCACGTTTCTGCTCAGCCAGTCGATGGGCGGCGGAAAGACGCACAACCTCATCGCCCTGGGGCTCCTGGCGAAATACCCGAAATACCGCAAGCAGGTCATGGCCGATTTCTTCAAACCGGGCGATCTGGGCGCGGTAACGGTCGTCGCCTTCAGCGGCCGAAAGACCAGCACGCCCTTCGGGATCTGGGGAGAGATCGCCGAGCAGCTCAACCGGAAAGCCGTCTTCAACGAATTCTACAGCCCCCTGAAACCGCCCGATCCCAACAAGTGGGTGGAACTCCTCCGGGGGGAACCGGTGCTCATTCTCCTGGATGAATTGCCTCCCTATTTCGAAGCCGCCCGGGCAGTGGCCGTGGGCGACACGTACCTGGATCGATTGACGGAAATTGCCCTGGCCAATCTGCTCGTGGCCGTCAACAGCAACAAACTACCGCGGGCCTGCGTGGTCATCACCGACCTTAGCGGCACCGCTTATGCCGGCGGGAGCGCATCCATCACCCAGGCCTTGCAGTCCCTGAACGATCTGGAGCAGGAGGTCAACCGAAACGTCATCCGGATCGATCCGGTAAAGATCAATACCAACGAGATTTATCACATCCTGCGGACCCGGATCTTCGAAAAGACGCCCCCCCTCGCTGACATCGAGGAAGTGGCCGACGCCTACGGCGTCGCCGTTGACAATGCCAAGAAGATGGGCCTTTCGGAAGTCTCCCCCGACCAACTCAAGACGGATATCCGGAACGCCTACCCTTTCCACCCGGCGATCCGCGATCTTTACGCCCG
>JBAWYD010000094.1:0-8362 GCA_037143735.1 Deltaproteobacteria bacterium | reverse complement strand
GGAAAGAAAAACAAGATGATTAAGCTGCCGTGCCCTGCACGGCTTCGTTCAACAACGCAATCCAGCCGACCGCTTACAGCGGCGGCTGATTTTGAGGTTAGATTTCAAGAGGGAATATGCACTACCGTGAAGATGACGTCGTAGAGATGCAAGTAAAGGTTGCGGACACAAGATTCCACTACTACGAGCTCACTATGCAGATAGCCTCGTTTGCTAGCAACCTAAGTAAGGAGCGGGCAAGGGAATACATGCATCAAGGGGTAAACCGAAGACTTGGCATACTGCATAGGTGTTTCGAAAACATATTCCGTCTATTCCCGCCAGATCAAATGGAAAAACTATCAGGAAATAATCGTATAGATATAGAAATAAATCTGCACGCATTCTTGATAAACATTTATGGAATAATCGAAAATATTGGATTAGCACTTGCGCACGAAAACGAATTGATTCCAGTCAAATCAGAAAGGAAGGGAGAATCTATAGGGGTAAACCTATTTAAAATGAAGTTTAGCGGACGATTGAATCCAAAGCTGAAGGAGTACCTCGTTAAACCAAAGATTCAGGAATGGTATAGAAATTATGCGAAGAACTATCGGGATGCTCTTGCCCATCGAATACCTCCTTACGTTCCACCTGCCGCTCTTAATAAGGAACAGCAACGACAGTACGAAGACATCGATAGAGAACTGCAGAAGGCTTATAGCAATGGAAATTACGACCAAATTGAAGTATTACAAGAGAAGCAAGCGAGTTTGGGAAGGTCAAACCCTCTCTTCATGCATTCTTTCTCAGAAAAGGCGACTCCGATGTATTTGCATCCTCAAATGATCGCTGATTTCGGCACTATTGAAGAGCTATTAAAGACAGCGATTACGAACTTCTATTCTAAAACGGACAATGAAAGAGGTGGGTAAATCGGGGACATCCATCAATTACCAGACATTCTTTTAATTAGTGTCCTTAATTCATTGACACAGTATTAATTGACACAGGATTTTTATAATGACTGACAAACTAAAGAAAACCGGAAGTGACTTATTCATCGTTGATAACAGCGATCAGGTATGGAAGGTCAAAAATTATCTTCATGACTGGGCAGACCTTTCCCATTCTTTTGACATTGCCACAGGATATTTTGAAATCGGCGCACTCCTGGCTCTGGACGGCCAGTGGCAGAAGCTGGATAAGCTGCGCATCCTCATGGGCGATGAGGTTTCAAAGCGAACGAAAAAAGCTCTCCTCGCCGGTATTGATGCAGCCAAGCTGACCTTGGATGCCAGCATTGAGAAAGAGAAAGAAAACAATGCTTTCCTGGCCGGCGTCCCGGCTATTGTTGATGCCCTCCGAAAAAAGCAGATCGAATGCCGCGTTTATACAAAAGATAAATTCCACGCCAAAGCCTATATCACCCATGCGAAACTCGCTGTTGTTGGAGCCGCTGCATTGGTGGGTTCCAGTAATTTCACCTATCTGGGCATGACCGACAATGTGGAACTGAATATCCAGATCAGACGCGAGGTTGAAATCCTCCAGGAGTGGTATGAACGCCACTGGAATGAGGCCCATGAGATTACTAATGAACTTTTGAAAGTTATCGAACGCCATACGAGAGAATATTCCCCTTTTGAAGTGTATGCGAAGTCACTTCATGAATTCTTCCGTGGTCATGAGATGACTGCCGATGAGTGGGTAATGACTGCTTCCCGCATGTATCCCGTCCTCGATCAGTATCAACGTGAAGGTTTCCAGAACCTCATGAAGATCGCTCGGCAGCATGGGAGTGCCTTTCTTTGCGATGGTGTCGGTTTAGGAAAAACCTTCATTGGACTCATGCTCGTCGAGCGGCTGATTATTCATGAACGGAAACGGGTTATGCTCCTCGTTCCCAAAGCCGCCCGCAAGCCTGTCTGGGAAAGCGCAATCCGACGATACCTTCCGCACATCGGTGGCGGGGATTTCAGCAGCCTGGCGATTTACAACCATACAGACCTGCTCCGTGCGGGAGATTTTCCGGCTCGTCTCGAACGTATCAAGGAGATGGCCGATGTCATTGTCATTGACGAAGCCCACCATTTTCGTAATCCAGGCGTTAAAGGGGAAGAATCAGGCCGGATCACCCGTTACCGTCGCCTGTTTGACATCGCGGAAGGCAAAAGTCTCTTTCTGCTGACGGCCACACCCATTAACAATCGCCTGATTGACCTTCAGCACATGATTGAGCTCTTCAGCCGTCGCAAAACTGATTTTTTCAAATCTACCTTGGGAATCCACTCTCTATCCGGACACTTCCGCAAGATGGAAAAAGACTTGGAACAGATCGTTCTCGGGCAAGCGGAAGAGAATGACGGAATGGATACCAACGCAGTGGAAGCGGAGAGGGTCCTGTTGAACGACAATCTTTTCCGAGCACTTGTCGTTCAGCGCAGCCGTGCCTATGTGAAGGCCAGCCAGCTCCAGCAAGGCAGCGATGCGGCACTTTTCCCCCGGCGGAGAGATCCCCAGGTCGCCCACTATTCCATCAAAAAGACATACGGCAGGCTCTTGTCCATGCTGGAAGAAGCCTTCTCCAGAGAGAAGGCTCTGTTCTCTCTGGCCATGTATTATCCCCTGGCCTATTACAAAGGTCCCGACGCCTCGATTGATCCCTTGAAAAAAGGGCGGCAGCGGGAAGTAGTGGGCCTGATCCGAACGCTGTTCCTCAAACGCTTTGAAAGTTCCGTCTATGCTTTCAATCTATCCTGCGCCGCCCTGCTGGTGAAGCTCCTGGCCTTTGCCACGAAGAACAGCAAAACCTCCCCGGAAATCGCATACCTGGACCGCTGGAAGGCCATTCATAAAGATCCGATCCGTCATGTAAGTGAACAAAGGAACGAATTTTTCGAAGGGGATCGGGAGGATCTGGGCGAAGACGATCTCATTACCGAGGAAATGCTGGAGGACGTGGAAGAACTCAACCGTGATGAATATCGGGTGGAAGAGATCTTGGCCGAAACTTTTCTCGACATGGACTTGATCTCCGAATTTCTCAAAGAGCTCGAGAAATTCAAGCCCACCCACGATGATAAGCTCCGCGCCCTGATTCGCCTGCTTAAAAGCGATACTGCCCTCAAGAAACACAAAGTCATAATCTTTACGGAGTATCTGACCACGGCGCGCTATCTGAAAAGACAACTCCTGGAAGCGGGAATAGCGGGCATTGACGAAGTGGATAGCGCCACGTCGCGTGATCGGGGAGAGATCATCCGCCAGTTCGCCCCCTATTACAATGATTCCTCATCTGCCGGGCTGAGAGAGGAAGATCTCGATGAATCCCGTGTCCTGATTGCCACGGATGTGCTTTCCGAAGGCTTGAATCTTCAGGATGCAACACGTCTGATCAACTACGATATTCACTGGAACCCCGTCCGCCTTATGCAGCGCATAGGCCGCGTTGATCGGCGACTGAATCCGGAGATCGAAGAGAAAATCCTGACCGATCACCCCGACCAGAAAATGATCCGGGGCACAGTGGCGTACTGGAACTTCCTTCCGCCGGATGAATTGAATATCCTGCTGAGCCTGTACAGCAGGGTCACCCACAAGACATTGCGGATATCCAAGACCTTCGGTATCGAAGGCAAAAAGCTCCTGACCCCGGAAGACGATTACGATGCCCTGAAGGATTTCAATCACGCCTACGAAGGAACGACGTCCATTCTGGAGGGTATGCATCTCGAATACCAGCAGCTCCTGAAAGACTACCCCGACCTCGCGGAACGCCTGGCGCTCCTGCCCGGCCGGGTCTTCAGCGGCAAGGCCCACCCCCGGGCCGACGCCAGAGCTGTCTTTTTCTGCTGGGCGCTTCCCGCCCTGAGCAAGAAACCGGATGGATCGGAAACCTGGAGCGAAGAAAACGGCACGACGGGCTGGTACCTCTACGATCTCATCGGAGAGCGAATCATTTCGGAACCGGCGGACATCATTGCCCTGATCCGCAGCAAGCCGGAAACACCACGTAAGTGTGCGATACCGGACAAAACCCTCTCTGAAATAAGAACATCCGTAGAAAAGCACATCAAGAATACCTACTTCAAGCGGGTGCAGGCCCCTATCGGCGTGAAGGCCGTCCTCAAAGCCTGGATGGAATTATCATAACGGTTTGTAACATCGAAGATGGTTTTAAAAATGAAAACAAATTTCGATAAATACCTTGAAGAACACCTAAAAGATAAGAACTTTGCAGAACGTTTCAAAAAGGCAGACGAAAAATGGGATAAGATATTGAGTGGAGATATTACTCACGATCAGGAACTTCACAAAATTGGAGGCTGCGATGACACCTGACCCTCTTGACCGTATCCGTTCCATCCGTGACATTCCCGCCCTGATCGCTTACCTCCGCGACGAGTTGGACTGGCCCATCGGGGCGGAAGATTTCGACGAACTGACCTTCGAATATGAGCCCGAAGAGCTCGGCATCGATGCCAATACGGCAGCTAAGATTGAAGAAATCAAGCAGTTGCGTCCCCTGGCCGGTAACCAGCCCTGGGGTGTCTTCTTTATCCGCTTTGAACCAAAACGCCTGCCGGTCGTCGTCCTCCGCCGGATACTAAGCCAACTGGTTGTCCGGAAACGCGCCTCGGCGAAGAAATCGGATCTGGCTGCCTGGAATCTGCACGACCTCCTTTTCATTTCCAACTATGGCGAAGGCGCCGACCGCCAGATCACCTTCGCCCATTTCACGCAGGCAAGCCGCTTCCGGTGACCTGCCGACGCTGAAGGTCTTAGGCTGGGACGATGCCGACACCGCCCTCCATATCAGCCACGTTCACCACGAATTGCAGGAAAAGCTCCGCTGGCCGGAGGATGAAAAAGACCTGGACGGTTGGCGGGAGCGATGGTCATCCGCCTTTACCCTGCGCCACCGGCAGGTCATCACGACGTCGAAAGACCTGGCCGTGCGACTTGCCGCCCTGGCGAAAAGCATTCGCAGCCGCGCCGAACAGGTCCTGACCGTGGAAACGGATCGCGGCCCCCTGCGCAAGCTCCACAAGGCCTTCCGCGAAGCCCTGATCCATGACCTCTCCGAAGACGATTTCGCCGATATGTACGCCCAGACAATCGCCTACGGACTCCTGGCTGCACGCGTTTCCCGCCCGATGGGGATCATCGCGGAGAACGTGACCGACATGGTACCAATGACAAACCCCTTTCTCCGGGAGATGCTCGGTACATTTCTCACCATCGGCGGCCGGAAAGGCAAGCTGGACTTTGACGAACTGGGCATTCAGGACGTGGTTGATCTCCTCAACAACCGGGATACCCAGATGGAGGCAATCCTCCGCGACTTCGGCAACCGTACCCGGCAAGAGGACCCGGTCATTCATTTTTACGAGCTCTTCCTGGCCGAGTATGACAAGAAAATGAAGGTCAAACGGGGCGTCTTCTACACCCCGCAACCTGTGGTCTCCTACATCGTCCGCAGCGTCCACGAACTCCTGCAAACGGAATTCGGCCTCCCGGACGGTCTGGCCGATACGACGACCTGGGGGGAGATGGCTGCCCGGTACGCCAACCCTGAATCTTCCCTCCCCTCGCGGGAGGGATCGAGGGAGGGGGAATCTGTGTCCTTCAAAATTCCCGACGGCGTTTCTCCTGATACTTCCTTCGTTCAGATCCTTGATATTGCCACCGGCACAGCAACGTTTCTTGTGGAGGTGATCGATATCATCCACAAAACAATGACGGCCAAGTGGGAAAAAGAGGGTCATCTCGAACTGGAATTCGCCCAGCTCTGGAACGCATATGTGCCCAAGCGCCTTCTACCCCGTCTATATGGCTATGAACTGATGATGGCCCCTTACGCCATCGCCCATATGAAGATCGGCTTGAAGCTCTACGAGACCGGATACCGCTTCGGTTCCGATGAACGCATCCACGTTTACCTGACCAACGCTCTTGAGCCGCCACAGGACTTCTCCGACCGCCTTGCCTTCGACGCCCCCGCTCTTGCCCACGAAGCCGCGGCCGTGAACGCGGTGAAGCGGCACAAGCGGTTCACTGTCGTCATCGGCAACCCGCCGTATTCGATTAGCTCCTCAAATCTGTCCGAATTACACCGAGCGATTGTTGATCCCTATAAGTCGATAAACGGAGCGCGGATCGTTGAGAAAGGCGCGCGCCAGTTCGAGAAGAATATTCAAGATGACTATGTGAAGTTTATCCGACTCGCGGAGGTGACAATTTCATCTGCTGGTACCGGAATAGTTGGATACATTACCAATCACAGCTACCTCACCAATCCAACCTTTCGTGGACTTCGGTATAGCTTGCTTCAGTCATTCCAGCGTGGGGATCTTGTCGATCTCCACGGCAACACGCTTTATGGCGAAGCGAAAGAAGCACAAGTGGGCGACGAAAATGTGTTCGATATCAAACAGGGCGTTGCGATCTGCCTGTTACGATCGCAGCAGGCATACGAAGGGCACTCTTTCAATAGGAGTGATTACTGGGGATCTCGCAAACAGAAATATCGAGAACTTGGGAAGCGGTCAATTCAAACGGACAAGCGGGAGCCTCTGCATCCTGGTCCCGACTTTTGGGTCTTCCGTGTCGAAGACCAAGGCCTCCGCGAGGAATACCAAACATTTCCAAGAATTTCGGAATTGATGCCCGTCAACTCTACAGGCGTGAAAACACACCGGGATCACTTCGCAGTTGCCTTCGATCAAAATGTTCTGAAATCGCGGCTTAGAGCTTTTCGTGACCTATCGGTAAACGATAAGGACATCGAATCGCGATTTGATTTGGCCGATACCGACGCATGGCGTCTTAGCGCGAAGCGAAGGTCTCTCGCCTCCAAAAAAGATTGGGAGAAGTTCATCGCGCTGACCATTCACCGCCCGTTCGATTTGAAATGGATTTACTATCATCCCGACGTTGTGGAACTCCCTCGCTCCGAGGTGATGCAAAACCTGCTTCCGAGAGGCTCGGATAACGCCGCGATTTGTTTCCCTAGAAACTTGCGTGAGGGTTGGAAGCGTCACGCGTTTGTTTCCCGTGACGTAGTCCACAAAGACGCGCTCTCCTCGCTGGATACCTGCTACGCGGCCCCGCTTTTTGTTACTTCGAAAACAGAGCTGAATCTCTCGCAAGAGCTCACTCCCAACTTAGCGAAAACTGGTCGGGAGTGGGTTAAACTCCTCGGTTTAGAGGTGAGCGCCAAAACTTGTTGGTCGGTCTTCGCCTATTTTTATGCAGTCCTGTTTGCGCCATCTTACGGGAAACGCTATGCCGAGTTCTTAAAGATTGATTTCCCGCGTTTGCCGCTCACGTCCAGCCTCGACCTCTTCCGCAATCTCGCCCGTCTCGGCGGCGAGCTTGCCGCTCTCCACCTCGTAGATGCCCAGGTTCAGACAGGTATTTCCATCCGGCACGATAAAACCGAAGGCTGGACCTATGCTTACGGTACGCCGCCACCTGTCCGCATCGTCTTCACCGGCACTGAGGAACCGGTGGTTGACAAAGTGGGCTGGTCCGACGACACCGTCTGGATCAACGCCGTCAAGCCGAAGAAGGGCGCGGCTGATGCCAACCTCACTGGCACAATCGGCTTTCGCGGCGTGCCGGAGGAGGTCTGGAACTTCCGCATTGGCGGCTACCAGGTCTGCCAGAAGTGGCTCAAAGACCGCAAGGGGAGGACGCTCGTCGCCGACGACCTCATCCATTACCACCGTATCATCGTAGCACTCAATGAAACCATCCGTATCATGCGCGAGATCGACGAGGTGATCGACGCCCACGGCGGCTGGCCGTTGAAATAGAAAGGGAGCCAAGGTGCCTAAAATATTCAATGTCTACTGCGATGAAAGCTGTCATCTGGAAAATGACGGCTTGCCCGTGATGCTCTTGGGAGCGATCTGGTGTCCTCTGGAAAGGTCACATGAGATTGCCGTCCGTCTCCGTCAGATTAAGGCGGATCACGGGATGAAACCGGGATTTGAGATCAAGTGGCCTTTGTGATTACGGCATATCATGTGGATGGTGCGGGACGAAGGGAAAGTCTCAGAAAAAAATACACGAAACGGATACCATAAAATGCAATCGCCGCCCCGAGGGACGGCGAAGATCTCCTTCTACACGTGGCAGATGAGTCGCGTACAGATTATGGATTTCGGCCGAAAAGTCAAGGGAAATTTTAACAGGGGAATTTTACCAGCGCATAACCATCGCCAATCGCCATTATTACATCGACCGGCCTGATTCTTTGCGCCGGGAAAGATGATCTTTTTGCCAGATATGTCCTGGGAGGCTTGGAATATCTGGGGTAAATCGGGGACATCCGCAATTTCAAAACCAGCGGAACATCTGGAAGGTCTTC
>JBAWYD010000093.1:0-8365 GCA_037143735.1 Deltaproteobacteria bacterium | reverse complement strand
TGTCTCGATGCAGCAGGGGGTAAGAAGGATGGCATCAGGAATAAGGGATAAAGTGGCGATCATCGGTATGGGGTGCACCCGGTTCGGAGAGAGATGGGATGCGGGCGCGGAAGAACTCATGGTGGAGGCCTTCATGGAATGCCTTGAAGATTCCGGCATAGAGAAAAAAGAGATTCAGGCGGCCTGGCTCGGCACCTGTATGGAGGAGGTCAATGTGGGTAAGTCCGCCACCTCCCTGGGGGTGACCCTCCGCCTTCCCTACATCCCCATCTCCCGGGTGGAAAACTACTGCGCCACCGGTACGGATGCATTTCGCGGGGCGGTCTATGCCGTAGCTTCCGGAGCTTACGACATCTGCCTCGCTCTGGGTGTGGAAAAACTGAAGGACGTCGGTTACGGCGGTCTTCCCAACCTGTTGGGTTCCAACGCGGGATCCCTCATCTGGCAATGGTCTCCCAATGCCACGGCGCCGGGTCTTTTTGCCCAGCTCGCTTCCGCCTATGCCGCCAAATACAGAATTCCGGAAAAGGAGATCAAACGGGCCATGGCCCACGTATCGGTGAAGAGCCATGCCAATGGCGCCCTGAACCCGAAAGCCCATCTGAGAAAAGCCGTGACCATGGAGCAGGTCCTGTCGGCGCCTATCATTGCTCATCCTCTGGGACTTTTCGATTGCTGCGGCGTCAGCGACGGTTCCGCCTGCGCCATCGTCACAACGCCGGAAATAGCGAAAAAAATGGGGAAGAAGGATTTTGTCACCGTGAAGGCCATCCAACTGGCCGTCAGCAGCGGATACGAGGGGGCGTACAACGAATGGGACGGCGAGCATTTCGTCACCACGAGCATCTGCAGCAGGAAGGCCTATGAAGAGGCGGGCATCACCGATCCCCGGAAGGAGATCAGCATGATGGAACTTCATGACTGCTTTTCCATCACAGAGCTTGTCACCTACGAGGATCTTCACATTTCTGAAAGGGGAAAGGCCTGTAGTGACACCCTGGATGGGTTCTATGACAGGGACGGCAAGATTCCCGCCCAGATAGACGGAGGTCTCAAGTGCTTCGGCCATCCCGTCGGCGCTTCCGGGCTCCGGATGATTTACGAAATGTACCTCCAGCTCCACGGTCGGGCAGGGGAACGCCAGCTCGAAAATCCCCAATTCGGATTGACCCATAATCTGGGAGGCTTCCCCCATCAGAACGTCTGCGCCATTTCGATTGTCGGAAAATACGGAAAATGAACTGCCGCACGGCAAGCTGCGACGTATCGAATGGCATTCTGTTTCTGACACGGAATCCGGGAAGAGACATTCATGGATGAAAAGATCAAAAGCGGTGAAACGTGCAGCATATGTGGGCAAGGCCATATTATTGTATCATGTTTAAGTTGCGGGTTGCCCATATGCGAACATTGCGCCTGTTATGAGATGAATAGTTCCGGGTGCTGTTTTGCCTGGCCGACTTACACATGCCTGAAATGCGCCGGGAAACCTCCGGAACGTTGATTTTCAGGGGAAAAAGATTCTGAGCAGACCGGGAAACGTTATTTCGTCGTAAGGCCGATTACCCGGTAATTGAATTCATAATTCAAAGCGCCGCTCCAGTCATTCTGGAAGACACCCTTATATCGTGTGCCGTCAACGGGCCCAACAGGCTTCCCGTAGGTGTAGAACCAGTTCACGATCGGGCTTCCCGTAAAGCCCAGGGCAATCCAGTAGGCGCCAGGCATCAGAATCGGACTTTCCTTACTGAAATCAAAATCCGCCCATCTGTATCCCGGCTTCAACGAGAGCTGATCCAGGTTAATGAATCCACTCGTGCCGATAGGCATGCCCGGCTTGCCCTTGTTATCCTGAAGGATATCCACCCAGAGCCAGCCATCCCCGCCGAAGTTATGCAGCGCCAGCCCGATTTTCTTAAGCGTGACCGGTTTTTGAAGTACGAAAACCTGGGCGTACTGGGTGAGATTGGTGGTTACATACTCAGCCGTTTCCACAAGAAAGCTCCGGGACATTTCGAATTGATTTTTGCCTGCGGCGCTCGTTATCCGGGGAAAGGCAAAATCAAGATTTTCGGGATATTCAAGGTTTCCGTAGGTAAACGGCACATTATAGCGGAGATCTTTTTTCACTTTCTCGCTGATGACGGGCGGCGGCGGCGGCGGGACCACTTCGATCTGTTTAAACTCCGCTTTGACGAGAGGAGAAAGAAGGAGGTTCTTCGGGCCGTAATTCTGACGGTTTCCCTTGACGTTGATCTTATCGTTTTCAAAATTGGCGCTGATGCTCTCCTGAAGTTTCGGTTTTTGTGCTTCCTGGAGTTGTGACCACCTGAAAAGGCCGTCATTTTTTGTTTCATTGTTATCGACGCCTACCTCAACCCGGACAAAGCGGTTTGAAACGAAAAGCATGGTGTTCTGAGGATCGAGGGGGACCCAGCCCAACTGGGGGAACCAGATCTCGATCCAGGAATGACGGCCTTGACCCATCTTGAGGGTCAGTACCCCCCCCTTATCCATGGCAATGTCGAAAGGCTGATTGAGGGTGACGCCGTTGACGATACGAACGGGAATTCCCACTGCCCGGAGCAGTGCGGCGCTGAGATGAGAGTAGTTCTGGCAATTCCCCTTGCCGGACTCCAGAGAATAAATGGCGTCATACCGGACAGGGGGCGTCACATATCGGACATGATCAACCACCCAGGAGACGACCCGCTGCACGGCGTCGAACTCCGTTTTGACGCCGGATGTCAGTTGTGTTGCCAGTTCACGGATGCGGGGGTTATCGGATTGCACCTGCTCGGTTGGTTTAAGATAATCCACCATTTCCTGATCGATTTTCACAAGGGGAAAGGGATCCTGTGTAGCGAGGGTGGGAAACCTTGTTTCGCTCAAGGCATCGCAGGAAAGACGCACATTGATGACCTGGGGCGGATCTGTCCATGTCGCTACGATGATTTCGTTTCCCCGTCCGTCGGTTTGGGTTTTTCTCTCCTGTGGTTCCGGTGAAAAAAGGAGTTTAAAACTCCTGATTTCCTGGCGATAGGTCGGCGACTGGAAGGTCTGGGGTTTTACAAAACTGAGGACCATTTTCTTGATTCCTTCGCCGGATGTGACCTGTTCCTGGAGCTCATAACGGATATTTGCTCCCATCTCCCCTTTGACCGTGTAATTTTCGGCCAGGGCAAGGGCAGGCCATATAAGAATCGTGCATAGAATTGAAAACACCGTTTTTCTCATCGTCCTTCTCCTTTCAAAACATGGCAGGTTTACAGATTACTTCCCTGATTTTCAGATCGAAAAAATGAAAGCTGTTGGCCGGTTTGATGACCACGGCGGAGTCAGCCCCTCTGGCCGTTCCTCCGACGGCTATGATATCTCCATCGGTTCTCACCAGGCCTGCGTCGGTCGCCATGAGCGCCAGTTCAATGGCTACCTTGACCCCCTGTCCGAATATCCTGAGGGTGTAAGCCATGATTTCATCTACCTGGTAGGTGGAGAACTTGTTTCTCACGGCTCGGCCCACGCCGCCAAAGGCGTGCTGGCATGTCAGCACGGCAACACCCTGTGATTCCAGATCCGTCCTGTCCTGTTCAGAAAGTTCCTGGGAATCGGGCTTTTCGTATCCTGTCACGTGGGTTACGGCAATGATCTTAACATCCCTGTCGATAATCTTCAATGCTTCAAAAGCGGTCCGGCCGCTGCACGTGGCAATAAGAACCGTTCGGATTGAAAGTTCCTTTGCCCTCTTGGAGACGGCTTCAAGGACAATCCGCGTATTTTTTCCTCCCGGTTTATGAAAGTAACGGCACGGTGAATCGTAATACAGGGTTCCATCATCCATAGCGGGTTGCCTCCACGAAGATATATGCTTTTTAAATTATTGCAGGAGATTATTTTATAGGCGAATGGTCTTCATGTGTCAATCAGAAAAGGACATCCCGAGATTCTTCGTATGGATCAAGGCAGGGAAAAATAAGATTGACAAAATAGTTTTAATGTATAGTTTAAAAAAATTCTTGATCAATCAAAATCAAAAGAAAAATTGCCTATGAGGAGAGACTTATGTTTGAAGTAACCGAAAAAGCGATAGAGATGCTCAATGAATTTCTTAAAGACAGAGAGGAAGCCCCTTCGATCCGGGTTGTGATGATGGAAGGCGGGTGATCCGGGCCCTCACTGGGCATGGCTCTGGATGAGCCCAAAGAAAATGACGAAGTTTTTAACGAAAAGGGGATTACCTTTCTCATGAACCGTGATCTGTTTGAGCTGGCGAAGCCGATCAGTGTGGACTACATCACCTCAAGAATGGGAAACGGCTTTAAGGTGGCGTCCAGCCTGGAAGCAGGCAGTGCCTGTGGATCGTCATGCAGTTGTTGATATAAACGGGGATCGATGGAAAACTCGGATATTACGGAGTATCTCCGACGCCTTGCCGATGACTGTCTCAGGGAAAAACGGTATGACGATGCCGTTTTGCTTTACCGGAAACTTGTAGCTATGGATCCCGGCGAGGAATCCCTGCTTTTGGCGCTGGCCTGGGCTTATCATGACGGAGGGATGCGCAAAGAAGCCGTTGGTTCTTTTGAGCAGCTCCTGGCATTGGAATTGGAGAGAAAGGTTTTTACGGGATTTGCCTTTGATGAACTGGTCCGAATTTTTAAGGAAGAAGGGCAGTACGAGCGCCTTGTTGAGATCTGCGAAAGGGTGGTTGCCGAGCAGCCTGATGATATCGGGTTTCTCGGTGATCTCGGTGACGCTTATCTGAAGGCGGGAAAAGCCGGCAGAGCCGTCGATGTCTTCGAAAAAATGACAAAAATGGAGCCGGATGCCTCGATGGTCTTCTGCAGTCTGGGAAATGCCCTTGTCGCAACGGGAGATTTTGACGGCGCTGAAAGGGCATATGAGAGGGCGGTTGAAATCGATCCATCGGAGGCGGGAATCTTTTACGGCAGGCTGGCCGGTGTTTACTGTGAGGCAGGCCACGCTGCGCGGGCGGAGAAGGTATTAAGAAAGTGTATCGAATACCGGAAAGACGAGCCTGCTTATCACGTAAGCCTTGGCGATGTCCTTGTCCGCCAGGGACGCTTAAACGATGCGGAGCTTGCTTGCGAAAGGGCCATCGAACTGAATCGCCGTGATGCCGGAGCGTACTACAACCGGCTTGGAAATGCCCTTGCGAAGGAAAATCACCACCTTCAGGCCGTAGAGATCTTTAAAAAGGCAATTGCCGTCGATCCCCGGAATCCCTTTTATTACGTACATCTTGCCGATTCTTATTCGGCCTGCGGCCTCACTGATCTGGCCGGGAAGACCCGTCGGGAGGCAGAATCTCTCAAATAAGTTATATCCGCCCCTTCTTCCGGAGAGTCTCTTTGAAGACGTGGTAAAAGGCTTCATTTTCGGCGACGCCTTGCTTTATAATCTGGCCGAAATCATCTATATTGCTGGTGTTGATGATGAGATTGACGCTTTTGTTAAAGGCGGCCATGTTATCCGTAGTGCGAAATTGACTGCTCAGGAGGGCGACGAAAATCTGCCGTCGCGTGCTCATATTCAGACTGGCCAGGTAGTTGAGCACAGCATTCCCCTCCCGGTCAGAGGCATCGAAATTCTCATTCAGAATGACCACTTTGTAGGCATGAAACCGCATGTTTTTGAGGGCGTCCTTGGCGGACGTCGTCTCGGTGGTCCTGTAGCCGATGGTTTTCATGGCACTGCTGATCTTTTCTCTTACGGCAGTATCCGATTCACAGATCAAGGCCGTTTCAGTATCAGCCTCCACAAAATCAAAAGGCTTATCCGGAGTACCATAGGTTTCTGACGCTAATTCGCTGGCAAGTGTTTTTGCTTCTTCCACGGTTATCTGCTCCTTTCTACCACGGCCTTTTCGGCGACGCCGGTTTTCCGTAACTACTGTCTACTTCAAGTTTGCCAAGGAGATCTGTTGTCGCCTGCCCTCGCTCACTCTTAACCGAGTCGATGCCCCGACCAACAATACCCTTGTTGGAGGCATAGGCCTTGGCTGTTTCTTCGCTGATGAGACCCTGCTTGTACAATTCGACAATGTAGTCGTCAAAGGTGATCATGCCGAATGCCCTGCTTGCCTGGATAATTTCGTAGAATGTTTTTCCTTCCGATTCTCCGTTCAGGATCGTATCTTTGATGCGGAGATTGGTCCCCATCACTTCAAAAGCGGCCACCCGTCCCCCTCCTTCTTTGGGGAGAAGTCTCTGGCATGCGATCCAGCGCACGGTATCGGCAAGGCGAATGCGAATCTGATTTTCTTCTTCCGAGGGAAACATGCCAAGAATTCGGTTAATGGTCGAGCCCGCATCCACCGTATGAAGGGTGCTCAGTACCAGATGCCCTGTTTCGGCTGCGCTCAGGGCGATTTCCACGGTTTCCCTGTCCCGCATTTCACCGACGAGTATGACCTTTGGCGCCTGTCTCAAGGCGGCACGGAGGCCGCTTGAAAATGCGTCGAAATCACCCCCCAGTTCCCGCTGGTTAAACGTCGCTTTCTTGTGAGGATGTGAGAATTCCACCGGGTCTTCGAGGGTCACGATATGGACGGATTTCTGCTCGTTGATCTCATTTAATACGCCGGCGAGTGATGTCGATTTACCGCTGCCTGTAGCGCCAGTGACAAGAATAATGCCGTTTTTTTCCTCCGCCATTTTTAAAAAGGCTTCGGGCAAATTCAATTCCTTGCATGTAGGGATTTTCGTTTCCAACTTCCTCAGAACGATGGAATAGTTGCCCCGCTGGGAGAAGATATTCACCCTGAAGCGAGCCTTTCCCGGCAGTTCGTAGGAAGAATCGCATGATCCTTCGCCCAGCAGGATTCCTGTCAGACGGCGGTCCTGGTTGATCAGGTTCATGGCAAATACTTCCGTCTGGAATGGGGTCAGCTTCTCAATGGGAGGGTCAAAGGGCACGCCGGTCAGCTGTCCAGATGACTCCACCTGGAAGGGTCTTCCCACGGTTATATTCAAGTCAGAGACATTATTGAACGAATCCAGCATCTTGGTTAATATATAATCGATTTCCTGTTTTCTCATGAGATGTCCCTCGATATATAGTTAAATATAATGGCTACACTTCCGTAAAGTCCGTCGGTGGGGATTTCAGATACTGCCTGAACTTGCTCTTATCATTAGATTTGGCATATGCTTCATCAGGCGAGATCCATCCTTTACTTAACAGATCCGCAATGGCGTCATCCAGCAGTTGCATTCCATATTTCTTTCCCGTCTGAATCATTGAAGGGATCTGGAAGGTTTTGGACTCCCGGATGAGATTCCGGACCGCTGAATTGGCAATCAGAATTTCCATGGCTGCGCAGCGCCCCTTTTTATCAATGCGTTTGAAAAGAACCTGGGCAATGACTGCCCGGAGACCATCTGCCAGGGTGGATCTGATCTGCATCTGCGCCTCGGTAGGAAATACTTCGATGACACGGTCAACCGTTTTAGGAGCACTCGTTGTGTGAAGAGTGCCGAATACGAGGTGACCGGTGCTTGCCGCTTCAACGGCCAGGGATATGGTTTCCAGATCACGCAACTCACCGACGAGAATAATGTCCGGATCCTCTCTGAGGGCGCCGCGAAGGGCGGATGTAAATGTTTTGGTGTGTAATCCGACCTCCCGGTGGTTTACGATGCAACTTTGGCTCTGGTGAACGAATTCAACGGGATCTTCTATGGTGATAATATGATCTTTCCGTAGACGGTTTGCTTCATCAATAATGGCGGCAAGTGTGGTTGATTTTCCGCTTCCCGTCGGGCCGGTTACCAAGACAAGTCCTCTCGGCAGAGATGCCAGCTTCGAAATCACCGGAGGCAGTCCCAGATCCTGGCAAGTCAAGATCTTGCTGGGAATCTCTCTAAAAACGGCTGCACAGCCGAACTTTTGCTGAAAGAAATTTGCCCTATATCTGGCAAGATTTGGGATTTCGTAAGCAAAATCAACATCTCCCGTTTCTTCAAACTGTTTGACTTTATGCTCCGGCGCAATTTCGTAAAGCATGGCCTTGAGACTGTCATTTTCCAGTACATCGAATTTGATCCGCTCTATCTCACCCCGTATCCTGATTGCGGGTTGCTGCCCCGATACAAGGTGCAGGTCTGATGCGCCTTGGTCATGCATCAACTGAAAAAAGGCATCGATTTTTGCCATAGAAAGGCCTCCTTAGATGTTGTCAAAATGTCCATTGGGCATATTCCCGGTTTCATTCATGAAAAACAGGAACATCCTATGATAATTCGGGAGATTAAAATTAAATTTCCCGGTGTTCCGAGAAATCAATTCCGTCAAGTGCAGTATAGGAAAAGGATAGCTGTTTGTCAAGGGTTGAGAAACATTT
>JBAWYD010000092.1:0-8464 GCA_037143735.1 Deltaproteobacteria bacterium | reverse complement strand
TGCGGTTATATGACGGCATCAGGTTGTTTTCATTCGGTTGCCGCTGTCGGCTACAGCGGCTGGTTCCACAAATCATTCCATCATGTCTGAGCAACCGGATGAAAGCAAGTTGCCGGCAGGTTTAGGGTAGATCGACAATGAACGAAAAAAACTGCGGAGTTGACTTATGAGAGCATATGTTGTTTTTTCATCCATGGGTCCTGACCGCCCCGGTCTGGTCAGGGAAATAGCGGAATTTTTTTCGGCGCGAGGCATCAATATCGAACGCTCACGCGGCTGCGTACTGGGAAATGAATTCGGCATGGTTATCCTGACCTCGGGTAACAATGATAACGTCGAACAACTGATCAATGACCTGGACATTCTCCGTGAAAAAACCGGTCTTGACATTTACATCCGGAAAACAAAGGCGCCCCTCCACAGAGAGGTCATGCCGTCGATTCCCTACAAGCTCATCGCCATATCCATCGACCGTCCGGGAATCATCCATCAAATCTGCAAGGTCCTGCATGAGAGACGAATCAACATCGAAGATATATCAACCAACGTTGACCGTGATCCCGTGTCGGGCGCCAACGTATTTCAGATGATCTGCTATTTTTCCCTGCCGCCGGACGTCAAGATTATCGACCTCAAGAACGCCCTAACGCGCATCAGCGACGAGTACAATATCGATATCCGGTTCGATGCGGTGATCAACAAATAGCTATGGGAAAAGTGAAAGAACAACGCGCCATCAACGGTCTGAGGCCGATCTCCGAAATCGCTGCATCCATCGGCCTTCTCGAAGACGATCTGGAATGTTATGGCCGCCACAAGGCCAAGGTCAGGCTCGATGCGATCAAGCGCTTTGAACGCAGGGCAAATGCTTCCCTGATCCTGGTTTCCGCGATGACCCCAACGCCGGCCGGTGAAGGGAAAACCACGGTATCTATCGGTCTTGCCCAGGCCCTTGCCAGGATAAAAAAGCAGGTAATTGTTACCCTCCGCGAGCCTTCACTGGGACCGGTCTTCGGCATCAAGGGCGGTGCTACCGGTGGCGGTCTTTCCTGTGTACTTCCCGTGGACGACATTAATCTCCACTTTACGAATGACTTTCCGGCGGTGGAGAGCGCCCACAATCTCCTTTCCGCCCTTGTTGACAACTCCATATTCCACGGCAACCCCCTGAATATCGACCCGCGCAAGATTACCTGGCGTCGCGTGATAGACATGAACGATCGGTCCCTCCGGGATATCGTCATCGGCCTCGGTGGTTCCGCGAACGGCATACCCAGAGAGACCGGTTTCGACATCGTTCCTTCCAGCGAAATTATGGCAATCCTCTGCCTCGCCCGATCTTATGCGGAATTGAAGGACAAGATACGAAAGATACTGGTGGGCTTTACCTATGACGACAAGCCGGTCATTACCGGAGACCTGAAGGTTGAGGGCGCCGTTACGGCTCTATTGAAACATGCCCTTCTTCCCAATCTGGTGCAGACCACTGAAGGTGTGCCGGCCATCATCCATGGCGGTCCCTTTGCCAATATCGCGCAGGGAACAAACAGTGTTATAGGCACCGACCTGGCGCTCCGTCTGGCCGATTATGTGGTGACCGAAGCGGGGTTCGGTTTTGAGCTGGGGGCGGAAAAATATTTCGACATCGTGGCGCCCTACGGGAATTTTAATCCCCGTATCGTTGTCCTGGTGGCAACGGTTCGCGCCCTGAAATATCATGCCGGTGTGGCCCGGGAGGATCTCAATGAACCCAATCCCCGTGCGGCAGTCCTCGGCATGCCCAATCTGAGAAAGCACTATGAGAACATTGATAAGTTCAACGTCCCCTGTATCGTCGCGCTGAACCGTTTCCCTTCTGATACGGACGCAGAGATACAGGCCGTCATCAGGGCTGCGGAGGATGAGGGGATGAATATCGCGCCCGCGGACATTTACCGTCTTGGCGGTGAAGGAGGCCTGGAACTTGCGGAAAAAATGATACATATCATCGCGAGATCATCCGGGACTTTCCGTTCGCTCTATAAATGGGATCAGCCGGTGGAAGACAAGATATTCACCATTGCGAGTAAGATATACGGCGCTGTTTCCATCGACTACCAGCCGTTGGCAAAGCGAAATCTCGACCTCATCAAGAAATTCGGCTTCGACAAACTCCCCATATGCATTGCCAAAACCCAGCAGTCCCTTTCAGACAATCCCGCCCTTCTGGGACTGCCCAGAGACTTCATTGTCACCGTGCGGGAAATCAAGATCGCCTCAGGGGCCGGCTTTCTTATCCCCATCACCGGCGAGATCCTTCGCATGCCGGGCCTGTCTAAAACACCAGCGGCGTACCACATCGATATCGACGACGACGGGAACATCACAGGCATTACTACCCCCGGAGATGCCTGACATCCTGTTCTGATATGAAAAAATGGATGCCGAATGCTTGATAATCAGGTTCATCGTACCGAGAATATGCACACTCCTTCATATTTCATCTTGCATCAAAATCGCTTTGACAGATTGGACAAAGGAATTTCTTCAACTGAAATAACTTCATAAATATTCATAGAGGAGTTGCAAAGCAATGATCATTAAACCGAAATATCTGGCGACCGGTATCGGCAGCATGCCCTTTGATGATCCGGGGCATGCTGTCGATCTGATCCTGTCCAAACTGCCATATGCTCCCCACTGGCCGCAATTGCCCAGGCTTGGGCTTAATGAGCAAATGGAAATCCAGTTTTCCGAGCATATGCCTTGCGCTGTTATCGACCGGGAAAAGAACCGCCTCTATTTTGATACATCCGGTGATTACTCTGAGGCCTTTGCCCAATTCTACGAGACCTACCTCCTGGCCATGGACCCCGAAGGGGGGAACGGTGACTGTGCAGCGGTGGCCGTCAGCCCGGTCTTTTCCCGTGGGATTCACGCACTGGAAGAGAGACTGCGGCAGCAGGGTAAAAAGAAGCCTTTTGTGAAATGTCAGGTTATCGGACCATGCAGCTTTGCACTCACGGTCGTGGATGAAAAAAAGCGGGCTATTTATTATAATGAAGAATTCCGGGATATGATCACTAAAACGCTGGCAATGATCTGCCGCTGGCAGGTCCGGACATTCAGGCCTTATGCACAGCAGGTGATATGCTTTATTGACGAGCCGATCCTGTCGGCCTTTGGCAGTTCTACTTATGTGTCCGTCCGCCGGGATGATGTGATTCATTTGCTCAAAGACATGATCGATGCGGTACATGCCGAAGGAGGCGTCGCCGGCATGCACTGCTGCGGCAACACGGAGTGGAGCATCCCCATCGACGCCGGTGTGGATATCATCAACTTCGACGCCTTCCAGTATGGTGAGACAATTGCCATGTATGCCGAGGCCGTCAAAGCCTATCTGGTAAGAGGCGGGGCACTTGCCTGGGGAATTGTGCCCACCTCAACAGCCATCCGGGAACAGACTGTGGAGAGCCTTGCGGATCGTCTCGAAGGCATGATGGATCACCTAACTTCCAAGGGTATCGAAAAATGGCTCATTGCCGAACAGGCCATGCTGACCCCCTCCTGCGGTACCGGTTCCCTGACGCCTGGGGACGCAGAGATGGTGTACGACAAGCTGGCGTCGCTCTCCACCAGGATGAAAGAGAAGTACGGATAATTTACACTTTTAAATATGATGGACTCGTCAAAAGTCCCTTTTCCCCTCCCTCGGCGGGAGGGGATGAAGGGGAGGGGGAGGGAATTCTTGACTTTTGACGAGGTCGTCAAATATCGCATACAATCATTTTCTTTTAAACACTGGATTCCGGATCAAGTCCGGAATGACAACAGGAATAACTAATGAAACTTGCCGTTTCCGGAAAAGGGGGCGCCGGTAAATCGACGCTGGCGGCCGCCCTGGTACTTCTCATGGCTCGCCGGGGCCGGAATGTCCTTGCCGTGGACGCCGACCCGGACGCCAATCTTGCGGCTGCCCTGGGAATCCCTGCCCGGGAACAGGAAAGGATCGTCCCCATCTCCCGCCAGGCGGCCCTGATCGAGGAACGAACAGGGGCAAAAGTCCGGCGATATGGGCAGATATTTAAGCTCAATCCGGATGTTTCCGATATTGCAGGTCGTTTTGCCTACCATCATCAGGGAGTGACGCTGCTCGTCCTTGGCGCCGTTGAGAGGGGAGGAGGCGGTTGCGCCTGTCCGGAAAACGTGCTGATGCGCGCCCTGGTTACTGATCTTGTTTTGTACAAGGATGACGCCCTGGTTATGGACATGGAGGCCGGCATAGAGCATCTGGGCCGGGCCACAACCAGCGGCGTGGACAGGATGATCATCATTGTCGAGCCCGGCCAGCGTTCTGTAGACAGCACCCGGCGCATCCTGCGTCTGGCTCATGATATCGGCTTGCAGGATATTCGGCTTGTGGCCAATAAGGTAACCGGGCCGGATGATGAGCGATTTCTTCGGGATGCTTTTCCGGGGGACGCATTTTATGGCGTTATCCCCTACCGGGAGGAATTACGCCGCACCGACCGGGACGGCTGTTCTGTGCTGGACGGTCTAAACGATGACTTGCTTCGTTGTTTCGAAGACATTCTGAACCGCCTTGAGGCGATGCCATGAGTGGAGTTTCAAAAAAAACAAGATTCATTCTTTAGACAGGCTTGCCAAGAAAATCACCCCCACCCCTCCCTCCCCCATCGAGGGGGAGGGACACAGGGAGGGGGCTATTATCATAGTTATTACATACTCTTTGTGAGTTTATTATGAGTAACTTAATTGCAGTGACCGGGAAGGGCGGTGTCGGCAAGACGACAGTGGCGGCGTTGCTGGTGATGCGCCTGCTTCAGCGAGGATGCCGTCCTGTGCTGGCCGTTGATGCCGATCCCAATACCTGCCTTGATGAGGCACTGGGGGTCAAGGTGGTGAAGACCATTGGCGGTGTCCGTGAGGATGCCCGGAAATTTGCCGAGGGGGGGATGGTCCGAGGCATGGACAAACGGCGTTTTCTGGAACTCCGGATCGCCGAGAGCCTCGTGGAGAGCGATGATTTTGACTTGCTTGCCATGGGGCGCTCCGAGGGACCGGGCTGTTACTGTTATGCCAATAACGTGCTGAAGGTCGCTCTGAATGAGATGATCCATCAGTATCCCTATGTGGTCCTGGACAACGAAGCGGGTTTGGAGAACCTCTCAAGGCGCATCGTTCACAGGGTCAACCTCGTAGTGATGGTTACCGATCCGACGGGCCGTGGCTTCGAGACAGTGAGAAGGCTCCACGCCCTTGCCGGCGAGATGGATATTGCCTATGACAATCTTGCCATTGTCGTCAACCGCCTTCGGCGGCAGGAATTTCCCGAGGCTGCAAATGAACTCAAAGCCGCCACGGGTGCCGATATCATCGTGGGACTCCCGGAAGATAAAGATGTTTTGAACATATCGGAGCAAAACGGAAATCTGAAACATCTTTCACCGGACAATCGATTGTTCGCGGGGATAGACCGGCTACTGGAAATCGTAAAATGAAAATACCGGATTCCCGTTTTCACAGGAATGACAAATAAGATAGAGGTTCGATGTCCAAAGATATTATAAAACCGGAAGACCGGGTATGGGATCAGGCGTCGCTTGAGATGCTGATCAAGGCGGAGCGGGACTGTGTTGATACCTGTTTCACCCGCCTGGATTCCCAGCAGAACCCCTGCCGGTTCGGCGCCGACGGACTCTGCTGCCGGATCTGTTACATGGGACCCTGCCGGATTACGAAAAAGTCCCCGCGTGGCGTCTGCGGGGCCGATGCCGACACGATCGTGGCCCGGAACTTCCTGCGCGAGGTCGCCGGGGGTACGGCGGCCCATTCCGATCACGGCCGTCACCTAGTCCTGCTGTTGAAAAGGGCGGCGGAAGGCCGAAGCGCTGATTACGTGATACGCGATGAAAAGGCCCTCCGCCGGACGGCGAAGCTCTATGGGATTCAGGAAGCGGGGTGCACAAAAGAGGCGGTTGCCCTGGAGTTGGCCAACCTGCTACTAAAAGAATTCATGCTTCAGGAAGAATCTCTGTTGACGCTGCGTCTGTCCCCGGTCGCGCAGCAGAACATCTGGCGGGACCAGTCTGTCACACCGCTGGGCATTGACCGGATGGTTGTAGAATCGCTCCACCGCACCCATATGGGCGTGGATCACGATTACCGGAACATCCTTCTCCAGGCATTTCGCACAGCCCTTGCCGACGGCTGGGGCGGGTCGCGTATCGCCACCCAGGTTTCGGATATCCTCTTCGGAACCCCCTCGCCGGTACGCAGCGACGCCAACCTCGGTGTGCTCAGAAAAGAGACGGTCAATATCATCGTCCATGGTCATGAGCCGGAACTGTCCGAGATGCTGGCTGTCGCCGTCCGCGATCCCGCAATCCAGGCTTATGCGAAAGAGACCGGCGCCGAAGGGATCACACTGGCCGGGATCTGCTGCACGGCGAACGAGATACTGATGCGGCACGGCATCCCCGTGGCGGGAAGCTTTCTCCAGCAGGAACTGGCTGTGGTGACGGGCGCTGTGGAGATGATGATTGTCGATGTGCAATGCTGCATGCCGAGTCTGCCGGATGTCGCCCGGAGCTACCATACGGAAATCATTTCCACATCGGATATCGCCAGGACCGTCGGGACGAGGCATATGTCCCTGAACCGGGAAAACCCGATGGCATCGGCAAAAGCCCTGATTCACCGGGCCATTGACAATTTCAAAAACCGCGATCCGCAGAAAGTGTCTATCCCGAATATCAAAAGACCGTTGGTGGCGGGCTTCAGCGTGGACGCCATCAAGTATATGCTTGGCGGTCGTTTCCGGGCGTCCTTCCGTCCCCTGAACGACGCCGTCATCCAGGGCCGGATCAGGGGCATCGTGGCGATCGTAGGCTGCAACAATCCCCGGATACGTGTGGACGCCTATATCAACACCCTGACGCGGGCACTGATCGCGGAAAACGTGCTGGTCCTCAAGACGGGCTGCGCGGCCATCGCTTCGGCGAAAGAAGGAATGCTCCGGCCCGAAGCGGCGCTGGAGGCTGCGGGCTCAGGGCTGCGCGAGGTCTGCGAGGCGATCGGGATGCCTCCGGTGCTTCACATGGGCAGTTGTGTGGACAACTCCCGCATTCTGGAAGCGGGAACGGAAATGGTCATGGAGGGCGGCCTGGGCGATGACCTGTCTCAAATCCCGGCTGTGGGTGTGGCCCCCGAATGGATGAGTGAAAAGGCTGTGGCCATCGCCTGCTATTTTGTAGCCTCGGGGATCGACGTGGTGCTGGGACATCCCTTCCATATCGGCGGTTCCGATAATGTGACCCGCTTCCTCAACGAGGAAACCAGGAATCTTTTTAACGCTTCCTTCCACGTTTGCAACGACCCCGTCCATGCGGTGGAGAAGATAATCGATCTGCTGGACCGGAAGCGGGAACGGCTGGGGATCAACCGGAAGGCCGACCGGAAGCTCTACGGCATGGAGGATCGGAGGAAACTCGATGTCTAAGATCATCTGCACGAGCGCCATCGATGGGGCCAGGGACTGGATCGCAGAAGCGGAAAATCGCCTGAATCAAGCCATCCGCGAAAAAGGCGAGACGTCACCTGCTGGCTTTCCGGGAACGGCCTATTTCCTCCCCGTTATCTACTCCTTCACCGGCGAGAAGATAAGGACCCTGGGCGATCTCCGGCCGATCCTTCGGCAGGCGAAAGAGCTTCTTCCACCTCGCCCTACCGATGAGGTCTGGCTTCCTTATCTGGGGAGCGCTCTCGACGCCGGTGTCGCATCCCTCTTCGCCTGTGAGATCATCGAGGCCTGCAAGTATGCCGTGGGACCTGATCCTGCCCATGGTATATGGCTGGGTGCGGCCAATGATGTTATCCTGCGGGAACGGGGTATCGAATTCGTGGACGGGACGGCCCCCGGCTTTGCCGCCATCACCGGTGCGGCGCCGACGAACGCGATCGCCGTCGCCATTGCCCGGCAGCTCCAGGAGAAAAACCTTTATGTCTTCATGGCGGGGTGCACAAACGGCAAGCAGTTTGCCGAACAGTTGGCAGAGGAAGGCGTGCAGCTCGGATGGCCGACGCGCCTCATCCCCTTTGGCCGGGATGTCTCATCCCTGATCTATGCCCTGGGATTCGCCAACCGCGTCGCCCTGTCTTTCGGCGGTGTACAACCCGGCGATTACGAACGGAACCTCCGGTACAACAAGAACCGCATCTTCGCTTTTGTCCTGGTCTTCGGCGAGGTGACGCCAGACAAGTATGCCATCGCTGCCGGGGCCATTAACTACGGGTTCCCCATCATTGCCGACACGGACATCCCTCAGATACTGCCCACGGGTGTCTGCACTTACGAGCACGTCGTCTCCTCCGTGCCCTACGAAACGATGGTGGAAAAGGCCCTGGAGGTGCGGGGCTGCAAGATCAAGATAACAAAAGTTCCCATTCCTGTGCCCTACGG
>JBAWYD010000091.1:0-8698 GCA_037143735.1 Deltaproteobacteria bacterium | reverse complement strand
TGAATCGTTTGTTGCTCTGTCAGGATTTATGAGCGTTCGATATTGGAGCGGGTATTACATCATGTCAATGGCGGGGCTCTGAGAAAGTAAGGAAAGATAATATGTGAGATAATCAAAGAAGGATGTACCACACTTATATGACTGTAAACGCGAGATGGTGTACGAGAAGGTAAGCTGTTAATGAGTGTGCATGATTTCTTTTTTTTGTCGAGGGAACAATTGTCGTCAATGTTAGAAGAAGATAATTGCAGAGTAGAATTAAAGGTAAAACTCTCTTGGGAAAAGGTGTCCACAAGCGATGATACAAGGAAAATCGCCAGGATGGCTGGAACCAATATCCTGCACACAGAAGTTTGAGAATTCATGAGTTTTTTTATCATAGGAGCCTATTTCTTGTTGAGTAGTATAGTTAAGAGTGTTTTTGTATGTCAAGACAATTCTGTATGATCTATGTTTCCCCAGAGGTCTATAAAAAAAGGAGACAGACAATGACAGTAAGAGACGCCATTCACATTTTTCAAATCTCACAGAAAAATGTCCATAGGAAGAGAACCACGGACAGCTACCGTTACCTTCTTGAACATCTCGAAAATCATTTTACTGATAGTCATGTAGAGAGGATCACCCCTAATCAAATCTACCAGTTTCTGGAAGCTTTAACGGAGCATACGGCCAAGTCAACCAGGAGATTACGATATGCTCAGTTGAAAGCATTCTTCAATTTCCTGAGTGTTATTGCTACCCCTGCAAAGAATGGGGATTGGATATCTGGGGAGCTGAACTTTTTCCCGCCCGCTTTAGTGTCTTGGGCATTACATTTTATTCACTACCAATAATTCACAAATCCTAATATTTGTAATGTCGATATTATGAGGAACAGTCCGAGGCCAGCCATTATTATCTGTATGATTATGTTTCGAATCAATAATGCTTTTTTCGCCATAGCATCATCAGGGTTTGATTTTACAGATATCCAAAAATTATAAAGGTTGCTATAATAAAATTGCCAATAAATGATTGTAACAATTCCAAGTAGAATTCCACCTATTGTCTTCATTGATTGATTCTCTTTCTATAAACTTAAAAAAATTACCACTGCCCGGTAAAAGCAAAACACCCATTTTTATAAGAGACAGAGAGCGGCTTTTTCTTTAATTCAGTAAATAATTTATGAGTGCAGCGTACTATCAAGTTTTTATGCCCTTAAATACACACCCCGTTTCGCCTGCTTGATCTTTCCCGCTTTCTTGGCCTTTTTAATTATGTTCCAAATCTGCCATTCCGTTAATCCTGTCTTTTCCTTTAACTCAGTTGTGGTAATTCCTTCTGGACTATCCTGGATAAGAGCCTTGACGGCTTTTGACATATCACCTCTCTTAGTTTCCTTTACAAGTTTCTCTTCCGTGATTACCTTTGGAGCTTTTTTCGATTGACTTATCTTCTTGACTGGTCCCTCTTTGACTGGTGCTTCTTCTTTAGGCGGAGTTGCTTTGCGTTTTGGGGCCGCAGTATTGACTTTTGGCGCTGAGGAACGCGGCTTGCTGGAAACGTTTTTATCTTTTGAGTGAACGGCATCTTTTGCGGCCGCGGCGCCTTCGCGTAAGCCCGATCCCACAGGGTCGACACCCATTAAACAATTAGCTGTAAACATAACCGCATAAACGCTGCCAAAAGCGAGGTAATAACATGAAGAATAAAGAGCTTTTTGAGTCATAGCCATGACATCGGGAAGGCTGCTCCCAACTGTTTCGGACATATCCTGAAATTTTTCCTGAAATTGGTTTAGGGTTGTGTTAATTTGCTGGCCAATATCGGCAATCTGATCTGAAATGTTTTCTGATTTTGAAGTCATAATTCGTCCTCCTCGATTCGTTTACCTGTTTTGAATTCTTTCATACAGATTATTAAAAAATCCACATCTTGAACGTTACAATGCCCAATCTAAGGAAACCGGGCAAATCTTCCCGGCAGCGGCATAGTATTTCAACCATGGTTCCGTTGGCGTCAGCCCCTCTAAAAAAAACGCCATCCATGCTTCCATTATCCATATCACAATTATTGAGGAAACAAAATCATTGATAACGACTTGAAGTCATGCATCTTCATCGAGGTTGACGATTTATCGATTACAGTCAACTATCATGAATTCACCTGCGGACAAAAGGTCGTTCGTTGTGTCAGCATGGCATAGATGACACGGATCAACTTATGAGCAGTGGCTAACACAGCCATCTTGTAGGGCAATCCCTCCTTTCTTCGCTTGAGATAATAAACTTTAAAAATATCGGTGTATTGGATCACTTTGGTTGTCATCAACCATATGATCCTCCGCAGATGACGATTACCCCGCTTCGTGATCCGGCCCTTGCCTTCATGTTTGCCAGACTGGTAAACAGCCGGATCCAATCCCGCCATGGCAATTATTTTGCCGGAACATTCAAACTGATTGATGTCGCCACCCATCTCAATAAGAAAATTGGCGGCGGCTTTGTCCCCGATGCCCTTTATCGAAGTCATAAGGTTTATTTCTTCGTCCATCAGTTTCCGGCTCATTTCAATGAGCACACCGGTTATCTCCTGAAGGGCGTCTTCAAGGTGAAGGAGCAACGCTATCTTCTGCTTCAGAATCATGTCTTTGGCGGGACTCTTGCTTCCTATCGACGAATGAGCTGCCTTGATTAACCCTGCTGCAAACGCCTCTCTTTTATGCCCATAAGAATCTGCAATCAACATCTGAGACAATTGATCAAGATGCGCATCTCTAAGAGCAACTGCAGAAGGGTACTGCTGTAAAAGCTTTAGGATAGACTTCGTAAATATCCCCGCCATACGCTCCAACTCCGGAAAGGTGATATTCAGAAGCTGTTTGATCTCAATCTTCAGAGATGTCATATCGCCAACCAGGCTCTCCCGCTGACGGGAAAGATCACGAAGATCCGAAATCAAAGATGGAGTCACCCGTTGAACCAGGGTATCCCCATTGGAAAGAAGAAACTGGGCAATGACGACTGCATCCTTCTTGTCCGTCTTGGTCTTCCTGAGCTGCATCTTCACGTAATTGGAAATCAGCAGAGGGTTGATGAGAAGGACCCTGTAACCCTCAGAAACAAGGTAAGAGAAGAGATTGACATGATAGGACGCCGTAGATTCCATCCCGATTAAAACGGATGAGATGGAAACCGCTGCAAGATGTCCCTTCAGCTTCTCAAAACCCTTTCGATCCATGGTCGTTGAAAACTGAAAAAGCTTGGCCTCGTCACCTGTTATCCCACAGGCATCGAACTTATCCTTGGAAACATCGATTCCGACAAAACCATCAAAGCTGCCTTTTAATCCTGACATCGCATCACCTCCAATCAGAAGAGGGGAAAAGCAGGTGCCGTAAGCCTCCAGACCAATCCTCCAGCGTGACAAGGATTCAATGATCCAACCAACCGATTATGGTTCATAGAGGCTTGGGACATACTGAAGTGAGGGCTCTATCGCCCAGGAAGAACTGAGTCCTCCTGCCTTCCCATGAACAATACCTATTCAGCACGAGCCTATTATACATCATTCTATACGAATTCATGGTAGGAGGAAGCTACAAACACCCCCGATCACCTGAAAAAACACCCTTTCAAAATTGCACATTCCAATTGAGAAGTACTAAAAACTCAGAAAAATCCAACGAATGTTTTTTATCAGCGGTTCGCAAACCAGCCAGGAGGCCAGGAATATATCGCTGGAATATGACGATTGCAAAGAAATCGCGGCCACACAGGGAATCCCTGACGAAATATCTTCTTGACAGGCCACCCACGAAAAGTTACACATTAGTGCAACTTATTTGAGGAGAATGTTATGCGCTTTGCGGGAATAAAAGAACTGAAGCACAAGACCATGGACATTCTGATGCAGTCCAAAGAAGGCGATATCATCATTACTGCTTACGGAAAACCCATGGCCGTCCTTCACCACATTACCGAGGAAGATCTGGAGGACTACCTGATCGAAAATGATCCTGCCTTTCAATCCAGGATTGCAGAGGCTTTCGCCGAATATGAGGGGCGGGGGGGCATCAGCGCCGACGATTTGATCAAAAAACTGGAAAAGCGCCGTGGACCCCAAAAGGCATAAGATCATATTCAGCCCCTCCGCAGAGCGCGATATCGAAAGGCTCGAAAGCGACATCTCCCTTCAACTCGTCAAAGACATAAAATCTTATCCGGAACCAAATCCACTACCCTTTGGAAAAAGCAGGCTAAAAAAGCTAACCGGTTATAATCCCCCGCTATACCGCTTGAGAAGCGGTGATTATCGAGCATACTATCGAATTTTACCAGGGGAAGTCATTATCCTGGCCATGACACACAGAAAAAATAGTGAAAAAATTTTGAAAAAACTCAAGGATCACAAGGATAGACGCCCCATCAAAGATAGCTGAGCACTGTACCAAGTGGGCGGTTACATGGATTTATCGCCCTAAAACTTTCAAAAGTGACATGATTTCAGTGTGTTTCAACAGGCAGAGAGGAGATTCCAGATGAAATTAACCGTATCCATTGCGCAGATGGATGTTTCCATTTCAGCGCCGGAGAAAAACCTTGAGAAAGGTGAAGCCCTGATTGCCGAAGCGGCGAAAAGAGGAAGTGGCTTGATCTGTTTCCCGGAGATGTGGACTACAGGCTTCAACTGGGCCGCCAACAAACGGATGGCCCCGGAACACGAAAAGATCATCGATCGCATCGCCGGGATGGCAAAACGTTACCGTATCTGGATCAACGGCTCAACGCTTGCCCTGAACGAGGAAGGCAGGATTTCCAACACATCCATCCTGTTCAACCCGGAAGGACTGCCGGCCGGAATATATCGAAAAACCCACCTCTTCAGTTTCATGCACGAGGATGAACATATGGCGGCGGGCCGATCGCTGTGCGTTGCCGATACCCCCTGGGGGCCGACCGGCTTATCCATTTGTTATGACATTCGCTTCCCTGAGCTTTTTCGAACCTATGCCCTGAAGGGTGCAAAAATTGTTTTGTCGCCCATGGCCTTTCCCTATCCGAGATTGCAGCACTGGAAAATCCTTGTGCGCGCCCGGGCCATAGAAAACCAGATGTATATGATAGGAACCAACCAGGTGGGAAGTGAAGATTTCGGGCCGGACGGCGTAGCAACCTACTTCGGAAGCTCAGTCATTATTGATCCCTGGGGCGAAACAATTCTTGAGGCAGGCGAAACGGAAGAGTCCCTGCTTACCGCGACCATCGATCTCGACCGCGTTGATGAAATCCGCGGCAGGATGAGGGTACTTAAAGACCGCAGGCCGGATCTTTATGATCTGGGTAGAGACGCACGGCCGTGCGTCTCTACAGGCAGTCGGGAAGGGGGATAAAATGGAATTACCGAAAAAAGGGGAAGAGGCGCCGCTCTCCAGGATCAGGGAAATCTGTGAGGAGTACGGCCTGAAGGACCTCTGGGTGAAAATTGAGAAAGACCCGCCGCCAAGACCGTTCAAGAGCGACGGATGTTCCCTGTGGGTTGATTCATGGGGCGGTAAATGTCTGTACCCGGCGTGTTTTATTCACGATTTGAAGTACTGGGCGGGATACCCCGGCGAGGATGTGGACAGGCTGATTGCCGATGCCGAGTTGATGATTGACGTTGCCCGCATCACCGGTGGAACGGGTATGGCGCAGACCATGTTCCAGGGCGTGCGGGTAGGGGGGCACGAGATATTCAAGCAGTCTTTCTCGTGGGGTTTTGGGCGCGTGTCGTAATGTTTGGCCAGGCCGTGGCCGATTTCTTTAAATATTTTTCTTTCCCGTAGTTGCATATGGCGGCGCTGCTTCAGATTTAGCGCCCGCCAAAGGCGTATTCAAGATGCTGTGATTTTAAGCCGCCGCCATTGAAAGCAGGTCTTTAAGCTTACTCTAATTTAATCCCTGAAGCGTTGGCTATTTTCGTGACCTCGGATATGAAATCACTTTCAAATTCCTTCCTTTCCCCTGCATATTTGTGCACTTCACGAAACATGGGCTCTTCCAGGAGCCATTTGACAGTCGGCTTCAAGAGGTTCCAGTAGTCCTTGATAATTTTTTCATTACGGTAAGGATTGATCTCGGAGTGGAGAAATGAATATGTCCTTTCAAGGTATCCATAGTACAGTTCATAAAAAACATACTTTTTGGCGTAATCGTCGTCTTCGCCCTCTCTGTATGCATGGCGAAAATCAGAATCCGTGAGCATTAGTTTATTCAGTTCTTCAAAGTCGCGCTCCGCTTGGTTCAGAAGGGCCCACACATGGGCCTTGTTCTGCACTTTGATCTGTTTAAATATCAGCACGATAACGATAAAATTTCCGACGGCGAGAGCCGCGGTTGCCAAGGCGGTGATTACGTCTGCGGTTATACTCATCGGATGTACTTTCTATCCTTCATTCATTTCCTGCACACTGCGATGCCGTGGATCTTGAAGGGTTCATAGATCAGTCGGATATTGTCCTGACTGAAACCGCCGCGCAGGAGCAGTTCCGCGAGTTCCGCCTCGTTGCGGTAGATCATGGGCCACAGCAGGAGCCAGTCCAGGAATATCTTTTCCCGGTTCTTGCGGATGTTGCAGGTAATGAAAACACCCTCCTCGGTAAGGTGGTTTCTAATTCGATCTATCAGGAGGACGGCCTTCTCCTTGGGACGGTAATCCAGGAAGCCCACCATCTCGATGATATGGGGTTTGAATGTGGCGGCAACCTCCTCCAGCGCCTTTGTCGTCGCCTGCAGAAAAGAAAACCGGGCGTCAAGGCCAGCGTCATTCACCAGCCGCTTAGCCTCAGCGATGGCTCCCGCGTCGGAATCAATCAAAAAGGCTCGCACGTTCAAATCCGGGTTTCTCTGCATCGACATGATGACCGCCTGGGCAGAGCCGGAAGCGACGGACAGCAGTCGGATCTCCGGCGCTCCGGTAAAATTGCCATAGGTCTCGACCAGCAGATTCACCACAATCTTCAGACGGTTGGTCACGGCTTGACGGTTCTCCATCCGTTCGATCCAGAAACGGGTCAGCAGCCCTTCCAAGTCGTTTTTCAGTAGGGGCTTGGTTTTTTCATGGTAATTGTAGAAGAGATCCAACGACTGCCAGCCGGCAGCGCCCCATTTGGCACGCTTGTTATGCCGGCTGAAACGGTCACAGAAACAGCATGAAACATGGCTCGAATCGCGCCCCATCTCCCAGAGCACCCTGCCCAAGGGTACTTTACGCTTGCCGTTGAGGTTTTTTCTGAAGAGGGCCTGCGAAACGTTCATCGCGCAGGAATAGATCCCGGTGAACCACAGGAACCCGATATAGGCCAAACTCCGCTTCTGGTATTCCCCGCCGAAGGCACCCGGGTGGAGAACATGAACCGGAACTTCGCCGAATTCCGTTTTCGCCTGGTATCTCTGCACGGATGACACCCCCTATATCTGTCTGATGATGTCGCGCTATATACTATATATAAGAATTAATTACAACACGATAATACTATCTGTTGGTCTGTAGACCCCGTTCTTCTTTTTGCTTATACATGCAGCAAAAGGAGAGATTTTGTGGCGGAAATTAAGCGTTTGATCGGTGATCAGATTCGCAGGCTCAGGAAGGAAATGGGCTTGTCACAGGAGGGGTTGGCCTGGAAGGCGGGCATGCATTACACGTATATCGGCGCCATCGAACGCGGCGAAAAGAATTGGTCCATCGGCACATTATCCAGAATCGCGGAAGGGTTGGGTGTCGGCATCAATGAGTTGTTTGACCTTGCTCCGTCCCAGCAGACTCCCGACAAATCAAGTGTCATGATCATGAAAGAACTCCAAAAATGTCGACCGGAATTTCTTCAATTGTTCTTGGATCTGATCAAGGGAATCAACGCGCTACAAAACCGGAAAACTGCAAAAGGCGATTAAGGAATTCGACAGGTACGACAGTCTCGGATTGATAAGAACTTGCTTTTTGGCAGTGGGTGCATATGAAGAAGGCTTTTGTGTGTCAATGGGAGATTGGCCACAAAATATGGGGTGCGATATCGATGCTGCTTTGTAGGCGGTGCCAATAACCGGCACATTTCATCTTTTCATTTGTCACACTTGCGCATTAATGAAGGCTGTTATACAAGCACATCTCTTGGAAAGAGAGCATGTTCACTCCCTACGCGAACTGCCATGACCATGTCGAGCTCGTCCATGTGCAACACCGCCGCCCCTCCGCCGAGGGACTCAAGATGACGGGCAGGCCAAGGGCGTTAGCTGTGAATCCTTTACAATGGGAACTTCAGCTTGACACGTCTTAACATATTTGTTAGGTTGTCAGCCATGACATGGACGATCGAGTATTACAGCGAGAAAGTGCGATCGGCCGTTGATGACTGGCCGCTCGGCATTCGCGCTTTCTATGCCAGGATCACCGAACGGATGAAAATCCATGGACCCAACTTGGGAATGCCCATGACCCGTTCCTTGGGAGAGGGGCTGTTCGAGATTCGGGCCATCGGCAGGGAAGGGATCGGACGCGCTTTTTACTGTACAGTCAAGGGGCGAAGAATCGTTATCCTTCATGTCTTTATTAAAAAGACGGACAAAACGCCGCTTCACGAACTGGAAACGGGCAGGAAGCGATTGTTGGAGGTACATCATGAAAACACACGATGAAATGGTTGCCGATTGGATGAAAGACCCAAAATTCAAGG
>JBAWYD010000090.1:0-8847 GCA_037143735.1 Deltaproteobacteria bacterium | reverse complement strand
CGTAAGAACCTGCCTTTCTTCAAAGAATTGGTCTATGAACATTTCACACAAAAAACTTGACAGTACCCCGGTTTGAAGGTAGATATTGGTCAAAATCGGGAATGGTTTGTGAGGGAAATCGGTATGCTCAAATTGACACGTCCAGACGGCACACTGATTACAATATATGAAGACTGGACCCGTCCAAAGAAGGCTTACCATTGGAAAGATGGCCGCAGCGCAAAAGAGCTTGCGAAAGCATGGTTTAGGCAAGGATACTTGTCACCACCGGATGAGCTAATGGTTCTGCTTCATTCGGAAAAACGCTTTCATGATCTTCTTCTCATATGCGGAATACCAGAGCACGTTACTCCCCTCCCGGTGAAGGGCGAAGGAAGAAATCACGACCTTTGGCTGCATGGTGAAGCCCCATGCGAATCAGTAACTGTCTGCATTGAAGCAAAGGCAGATGAACCATTCGGAACCTACAGCATTGATGGACAAAGACAAGCGGCGATTAAAAGAAACAAGGAGTCCAGAGTTCCGCAACGGATTGATGCCCTTCTCGCAATGGTAAGCAAACCGAATGTAAAATGTGCATGGGATAAAGTCAGATATCAACTTCTGACGGCAATCTGTGGTACAGCATTGCAGGCGAAGAAAGATCAATCCACTGTTGCGGTTCTTGTCATACATGAGTTTCACACCCAATCGACGAAAGCAAAAAAGTTGAAAGCAAATGACGATGCCTTCCAGGATTTTTTATCCGTGTTGGGATATCCTTTAAAATCAAGGGAAGCCCCACACCTTTACGGACCTTTTATAGTGGATGGGGTAGATTGCTTTGTTGGTAAGATAATCGTATGATTGGCAAAGAAGCACCCAACCTATGAGGATTGAGACGACCGGCAAGGTCTTTTCGATATATTATTCAAGAAACCCGATAAATAAGGCGTGGGGGATTGCCGATAGAACGTTGGAATTATTCTTTTAATCCTTTTTCATGCTTTTCCGTACATTTTCTGAGGTCATTGAGAAACTTCCTTCTGAATTCCTCTGGTTCCAAGATGCTGACATTGGGAAGCCACGATTTCAGTATGTGCTCAATCTCTTCATAACGTCCCACCCGAAAAACGATTAGCAGCGATCCGTCCGTCCGCTCCTCCTGGATTTCCTGAGTAGGAAACATTCGCCGCCGCTTGAAATAATCCGCACTGCTTTGATCCACGACGACCTTCACCTCGATGTTCTTATCTTCAGAAAACCAGATATTAGCACTGCTCTCCAAGGTGTCGTCGAGGCCATCAGGAACACACTTGAAACAGGCCTTTGCCGGCTTGAAATCCATGATCTTGTCCAAGGCGTAGCGCTTCAGAATGCCCGTTTTAATCTCCTTCCCAACCAGATACCAGAAACCACTGAAATAGACGATCCGATAGGGTTCCAGCGTTATCTCGCGGACGACGTGGGTTTCATAATGGAAACAGGCCTGCTTCTTTTCCCGAATGGCCTTCAGTATCCGGTTCAGAAGCTTGTGATCAAGGGCCACGGATTCATCGATCCTGATGAAGAGCGGTAAAGATGCGCTGGAATGGTACAGACGGCTGAAAATGTCATTCGCCGCCTTCTGGAAGGGCTGTCCCAACTGACTGACCATGTTCTTGATGGCCACGATCAGGGCCAGCTCGGCGTCATCAAAGATCTCGAAATGCTTGAAGAGATTTTTATCCAATCGGTAAAATCCCTGACCTATATCCTGAAGGGGAAAGCCTGCTTCCTTGAGGAATGACAGATCGCGCTGGATTGTTCTCTGGGTGGTGTTGAAGGTCTTGCCCAGGTTGTGGGAGGAAATCTTATCCGTCTCCGTGAAGAGCTTCAGGATCTGCCCCAATCGTGACAGCCTCTTTAAGGGAAGACTCTGGTCGTTCATCATTCAATACCTCTGGTTTCTGAAAAAAAATCTTTTGCTCTTGAACTTTCCGCGACATGCGTTTGTCGTAGGACTATTGAATTATCATAAATTAGGCGTAGAATACAGATCATATTTAACACAGAAAGGTAACGGCAGATGAACGATGGGGACGAACAGGAGTTGGTGCTTAAAATTGGAGCGGCAGGCGGATCACTAAGCGTCTGGTCGGTGAATGCCAAAGGCGGCACACGATCCTTTCTGGTTAAGCAGGATGAAGCTACTCTCAAGGAGTTTATGACTAAAGATGATGCGGCTGGATTAAATTTTCAGAGCAAGACCGGGCCATTGCGTACCTTCGCTGATGCTCTGGCTGTTCTTGGGCGTTACCCCTGGCACCTCTTGTACCCGGTTTTCGTGCATCAAGATTTTATTGATCCCGTTCTCACGGCTGTCATGAATCTCGGGGGAGAAAAAGAGGTAAACCGATGGCGACGGAAAATCGAAAGATGCAAAACCGGGATTTGAGTGTAGAAGTGTTAAATAAGGGAACTCACACCGCTAACAAAGTGAGATAAATAAAGTCGATAGGAGATATTACGCATGTTAGATCGTTATGACACATTGAAACAAAAGGTTGTGGGAAGAAAGGACTCTTTTTGTCGTTTCCTTGCGCTTCTGGAGAGTGAGACCACATGGCTCACATCCCCAGCGAGCACGAGGTACCATCTGGCTGAGGAACAGGGTCTCCTGAAGCATAGCGTCGGCGTGGCGGAAACTCTTCTGCGCTTTCGGGAAACATTTGCTCCGGCAATAACGGAAGAGAGCTGCGTCATCGTTGGATTGCTTCACGATGTGGGGAAACTGGGAATGCCGGGTAAGCCGCTGTATCTGCCGAATGACAATGAATGGATGGTAAAAAACCGGGGTATACGCTATAAGATCAATCCTGATGTTGTGGCAATGGGACTGGCTATCCGCAGCCTTTACCTGGTGACACAATACATCCCTCTTACCGATGCCGAGGCCCAAGCCATTGCATATCACGACGGCCAGTATATCGAAGACAACAAGATCGTGGCCCATAAGGAAGAGCCCCTGACCCTGCTTGTCCATTGGGCGGATTACTGGACTGCGCATATTTATGAAGAAGGAAGGGCTGAGAGGATATCTTGATTGTACGTAAATAATGGCTATGGAAATCATCAATAATAAGGAGAATATATATCATGAAGGCTCTTGATACGATTAACTTAATGCTTGAACGGTGCGCAAGTGACATGAGTTCGATACCTCCAACGGTATTGTACAATGAAGGCTGGATGCTTCGATTGATACTGGAATGGTTTTCTAAGCTGTCTGTCTCCGGACACCCACTGGCCTTCTCAGAAGGTGCTCGGTGGTATTCTGAGGCGCTTATTCCATCAGCTTTCTTGTCCAGAAAAAACAAATTTTCTGAGCAATGGACTCATGCAGATGGCGTGATTGGTCACTTCGTTATCGGAAACGGTGCCAAAGGTAATTTGACTCTCAACTCGGACGCCAAGCATTTTGTGGTTCTTGAAGCGAAGATGTTCAGCAAATTATCGGCAGGCGTTAAGAACGCCGATTATTTTAACCAGGCCGCACGCTATGTGGCGTGTATCGCAGAAGTTTTAAAACTAGCCGGAAGGCAGGCGCAAGAATTCAAAGCACTCGGATTCTACGTCTTGGCCCCAACAAGCCAGATTGAAAAGGGCTTGTTCGATGAGCATTTGACCAAAGATTCCTTGCGCACTGTGGTTGAACAACGGGTGGAGGAATACGGGGCCAAACGGGATTGGTTTGCGCAGTGGTTCCTACCGGTGCTTGAGCGACTGGACATCAAGACAATCAGTTGGGAAAACCTGATTGACTTTCTTGCAGATCGTGATCCGGATGCAGGCCAGTTGAAGGACTTCTACAAAAGCTGCTTGGAATTCAACAAACCATCCAGAAAAGGCCAAGTAAATAAGGTTTGAGATGACGTCTTAGCGCCGTTCCAAGTATTTATTTAAGTAAGCCAGCAATTCAAGATGATGCTTCTATGGTATTGTGAGGCCGGCTTGAGAAGATCCTTTTCCGGTCAGTGGAAGCGGTGCTGTACGTTTTATGACCGACCTGGAATCATCTGCTAAAATTGATGGAGGAGTAATCATATGGAAAGCAATCAAGCCGACTTTGTACATCTTCATGTCCATACAGACTATAGCTTTTTGGACAGCACGATACGGATCGATGCTCTTTTGGAGAAAGCAAAAGACTTCGGCATGTCCGCTGTCGCCATGACCGATACCGACAATCTATCCGGCGCTATCGAATTTTACATAAAGGCCAGGACAGCAGGGATTAAACCGATTATTGGCTGTGAATTTGGCGTCACTCCAGATAGCCAAAAGGAAGAACTCCCACGAAGAGCGAATGATTTAAGGCATCTTGTCGTGCTTGCCGAGAACAATACCGGTTATCACAATCTCATCAAACTGACGTCTGCCGCATACCTTGAAAGTGCCTACAAGTTTCCATGCGTTGACAAAGTTCTATTGCAAAAGCACCGGGAAGGTCTGATCGGAATGAGCGCCTGCCTTGAAGGAGAAATAGCCTGCCATTTGAAGGAGGGAAGAAAAGATGCGGCGGTTGAGGCGGCACGGTCTTACCTTGCAATTTTCGGCAACGGTAATTTTTTTCTCGAGATCACCGACAATGGTTTGCCGATACAAGAAAAGGTCAATGCCGGAATCATGGAAATCAGCAAGCAGCTTTCCATCCCTGTTGTGGCGGCGAATGACTGTCATTATCTAACAAGAAATGATTATGAAGCCCATGATATTCTTCGATGTATCCGCACGGGAAAGACTTTGAAGGATATCAACCAAACAAAATTTGTAACAAATCAATTCTACTTTCGCTCGGCGGATGAGATGAAGCAATTATTTCACTATTGCCCCGAAGCTATAAAAAATTCAGGCATTATAGCCGAGCGCTGTAACATTGACCTTGATTTTAGAGAGTTTCATCTGCCGCAAATCGAAAATTATCCAGGAGAGAATCTTGATGAACGCTTAAAAATCGAAGCGACCGAGGGTTTGGTAAAAAGGATGCCCCACATATTGAGATATGGGGGAGCAGTAAACCAGGAATTGTACTCGAAACGTTTGCACGAAGAGCTGGATATCATTAAAAGCAAGGGCTTTTCTGGTTATTTTCTGATTGTCTCCGACTTCGTAAGGTATGCAAAGAATAATAGCATTGCCGTTGGTCCTGGCCGCGCTACTGCTGCGAGTAGTCTTGTAGCCTATGCTACTGAAATTACAAATATAGATCCTGTCCGTTATGGCCTGATTTTCGAGCGGTTCCTCAACCACAGCCGTGTTAGTATGCCCGATATTGATATCGATTTCTGTCAAGAAAAGCGCGACGACATCATCAAGTATGTAGCGGAAAAGTATGGAAAAGAAAAAGTGGCCAGGATCATTGATTTCGACAGAATGAGCGCAAGGAGGGCCATTAAGGATGTCGGAAGAGTTTTGGACATCTCCAATAAGGACGTGAATAGTATCGCCAAAATGATGCCGCCGCACATTGGATATATTCCTAATGTCATTGATGATGTCGTCAAGATGAAGCCACAGCTTCAGGAGAAAGAAAGGAATAGCGAGAGCATAAAGAAATTACTCAGACTGTCTCGCTGCGTAGAAGGATTGAAGTCGTATTCTTCTATCGATGAGTCTGGCGTTGTGATCTCCGATGTTCCCCTCGTAGAAGATGTGCCTTTGTGCAAAAGCCAGAGAGACGGTGCTATCGTCACACAGTTTTCCATGAACGACCTTTACAACTTCGGCCTGACAAAGTTCGATTTTTTCGGTCTCAAAACCCTGACAATAATAAAAAATATACTGGCTTTCATCAAGCAAAACAGGGGGGAAAAGATCGACATTGATATAATACCTCTTAACGATTCAATGACCTATGAGTTGCTGACGCTGGGTGATACAAAAGGTGTGTTCCAACTGGAAGGAGCTGGTATGAGAAAGATACTCACCGCCATGAAGCCGGATCGTTTTGAGGACATTATCGCCTTGATTGCCATGTACCGGCCAGTAATCAAGAACACGATTCCCGATTTTATCGGGAGAAAATTGGGAATTACAAAAATCACTTATGAAGTGCCTGAGTTGGAGGATATCCTTAAGGAAACGTATGGTGCTATTATTTATCAGGAGCAGGTTATGCAGATTGCCAGTCTCATCGGAAACTACACCATGACGGAAGCAGATACCCTCCGCCGCGTCATGAGCAAGAAAAAAACAGTTGAAATGGAGCAGGAAAAGCGGAAGTTTCTCGCTGGTGCAAAAGTCAAGAAGATATCAGAGCAGAAAGCCAATAAAATCTGGGAACAGATGGAAACATTTAGCGAGTATGGGTTCAACAAGTCACACAGTACCGCTTACGCGATGATTTCATATCAGACCGCTTATCTAAAGGCCCATTATCCGCGTGAATTCATGGCAGCCGAAAGGAGTTAACAATGTCATCCTTGAATAATAAGTATACATTTGAACGGTTTGTTGTCGGATCTTCTAATCAGTTTGCCCATGCCGCATCCATTGCAGTAGCCAAGCAACCTGCTAAAAGCTATAATCCTTTGTTCATATATAGCGGCTTCGGCTTGGGGAAGACTCATTTGCTACACGCCATTGGGTTACTCACTGCATCAGCTCATCCGGAGTTTAATATTCAGTACGTTTCAGGGGAAGAATTCATGAATGAGATGATTAACTCCATTCGCTATGATCTGATGCCGAAGTTCAGAGGAAAATATCGTAATATAGATTTACTGCTGATTGACGACATTCATATTTGGGCTGGAAAGGAGAGAACTCAGGAAGAATTTTTCCATGTATTTAACATTTTACATGATTCAGGCAAACAAATCGTTATCGCCAGCGACAAATTTACGAAAGATATATCTAATTTGGAAGGAAGATTACGTGCCCGCTTTGAATGGGGTTTGATTGTTGATATTCAGCCGCCGGAAATAGAAACGAGAATTGCCATTATCAAAAACCAAATACAAGAAAACAACATTTCCATATCTGATAACCTCTCATATTATATTGCACTACATGTCAAATCCAATATCGGAGAATTGAAAGGTTTTTTAGGTCTGGTAAATTCCTATTCATCTCTTACGGGGAGAGAGATTAATCTTGATCTGGTTAAAGAAGTGTTAAAAATTGCTAAGTTTGATAAGACCCGGTTGCCAAGATTTCATTCACGCATGTTTTCGGTAATTCGTAGAAAAAGATTACGTAAGGAACGTTAAACGGAAACTGCCTGTTGAACCATGGGGAAAACCAGGGACACTTCCCATATAATTACATACCCATTACCACGGCTGTCCGGTTAAAGTTAGCTGCCCACCATGTAATATGCTGATATTGGAAAGTAAATGAGCAATTTTCATTTTTTCCGATTTGAATTTACATTGCGCATTCAGGCCTGTACCTTCTTCCCAACAATGGGGGGGAGGTTTGCCAGAATGCAGGGAAAACGGTTTTCGCACAGGTAATGGAGCATCTGCCACGGTATGAGTTTGACAAATCCGTTAAAAAATACGAGGGCAATCACCGGGTCAGGAGGTTTCCCTGCAATCTGCAGCACTGCAACTAATAAGCAGTCTCCACTGACATTTGTAGGCCTCGACTTCGAGACTGCTGACCAAGGGGCTGACAGTGTCTGCGCGGTCGGGTTGGTGCGTGTAGAGGGTGACAGTGTGTTCTGTTACCCCTAATTTCCCTTTCTTTCACTGCCCTGACCATGCTGCGCAACCCACTCTTTTAGCGCGGCATCGATACGTGCCTGCCAGCCGGGGCCTGTAGAACGAAAAAACTCCAAAACATCGCGGCTGTAACGAACTGTTACAGGTTCCTTCGTCGGCATCTTCTGCACACCCCGTTGCCCCGGCTTTCGTTTCGGCAATACCGCTAAAAGCTCCTGTGGCAACACCTCAGCGGCAGGTCGGAAGCGCTTCATATCTTCACTGGTCAATTCCCGGACTTCCCCGGATTTATCGGTTAGCGGTTTCTTCTTCATAACATCGGACCTCCCTTCTGTTTGCCTTTCGAAAACTGATAATCCTCACACCACCATCAATGGGCGTGAAGCAGATCACATGCAACCGCACTCCCAGAAATCCCAAGGCGATGATTCTATCTTCCGGATAATCCATGCGATCATCCTCGTAGTAGATAGCTGTCTCCCAATCAAAATCGCCCGCGCTATCAAAAGACAGGGAGCGCAACTTTATGTTCTGTTGGCTCTTTATCGGGTCGAAATTGATTTTCATGGCTTATTGTAACTACAATTAAGAAAAATAGTCAAGGACAAATACGCAACAGGAATATCGCAAAATCATTGTTGATAAACAGAGCGATCGTTCTATTTTGTTGCGAGATGATATTCTCGAACTTTCTCTTGAAAACGGTCAAGATGGACCCTGAGCAGGCGTACTTTTATTCCAAGGAGTGGCAAGAAGGCGAAGCGCAGGCGGGTAGAGATATTGCGGCGGGGCAAACCGTTGGAGGGATGTCGGCTGCGTGTCAACATAATAAACCTATCTCCAGATCGCAATCGCGTTTTTAAAATAATAAGATTGACACCCAAATGGAATTTTCTTATAGTTCACAAACTGATATGCAATGTATTATTAACACTTGACCATCGTCGACCACAGAAGGGGGAGGTATGCGAAAACAACGAATTGAGTACGATTCGCCTGTAGATGCGCTTGTATCAATAACTAAGCGTCTCAGTATATACGAGGCTCGATACCTTGTGGCGTCGGAAGACTTTTTCGATAAATATAACAAGGGGAAATCGGAAGACTCTGAGGATTTCGTCGAATGGGCGAATGACTACCAGCATTACATAGCAATCAG
>JBAWYD010000089.1:0-8994 GCA_037143735.1 Deltaproteobacteria bacterium | reverse complement strand
GGTGAATGGGAAAAGAAACTCGAAGGCCTTGACGATGCCATTTGATCTTTAATCCAGCAGATTTGTCTTGTTTGACCGATCACGGTATTTGTAATGTCAATATCAAGTTGTTTGACAAGTAACATGTCTTAAATAAGGGCATTTTGCTGCAAATTAGACTCATTAACGGTTATATAAGACCGGTATTAGGCGGTCTACAGTATGTTAGGCTGAAACAATAAAAACTGACCAACATATTGTTTTCTGGTATAATAGCCCATAGGAAGGTGTGCATGGAATTTGAGTGGAACACGAAAAAGGCTGCGGCAAACATCCAAAAGCACAATGTCACGTTTCAAGAAGCGGCAACAGTCTTTGGAGATCCTCTGGCTGTTACGTTTTATGACCCAGATCACTCTGTGAATGAAAACCGCTTTATCACTTTTGGGTTCTCGCTCCAGAAACGATTACTCATTGTTTCCCATACGGAACGTGGAGGCCGAACAAGAATCATAAACGCACGTCTGGTGGACCGTAACGAAAGGAAAATTTATGAAGAAGGTTAAAGAATCCGACGAACTCCGTCCGGAGTACAGGAGGGAAGATATGGGTCAGGGAATCCGAGGTAAGTATTATGAATCTTACCAAAAAGGAACTAATCTGGTACTCATCAACCCCGATGTAGCAAAGGTATTCCCTACAGAAGCCGCCGTTAATGAGGCGCTGATGTCTCTCATTAAAGTTGCACAAAAATCAACTGGCCTAACCTCGCACTCAACCGGACGCGCTAAAAAGCAGCGCGCCGGAAATTAAGGGACACTTCCCCTATTTTCATGGATGTTGATTGAATCTGAAGGGTGTCCCCAGTTTTCCCTGCGAATTCGCGCCTTTTATACGTTGTCGCCTATGAGCAATAGGGACAAAAATTTCGTACAGATACGCTTTCAAAGGGACCCGGAAAAGTATAATATGTGTACTAATACGGAGGTTGCCGGCGCATGAGCTCCAAAGAAACTCAAACCATTGAGTGGAAAGAATCTTGGCGTGATGAATATCTCCGCTGGGTCTGCGGTTTTGCCAATGCGCAGGGCGGTAGGCTGATCATTGGCAAAAACGATAAAGGCGCGGTGCTGGGTGTGGCCAACGCCAAAAAGCTGTTGGAAGACATACCCAATAAAATCAGGGATATTCTGGGGATCATTGTCGATGTCAATCTGAGGGTTGAGCAGGGCAAAGATTTACTCGAAATTGTGGTGGAGCCTTATCCCTACCCCATCAGCTACAAAGGCGAGTATCATTATCGCAGCGGCGGTACCAAACAGGAACTGAAAGGGGCGGCGCTCGACAGGTTTTTGCTCAAAAAGCAGGGTAAACACTGGGATGGAGTGCCCGTGCCGCGCGTTGGTGTGGCCGATTTCAAAGAGGAGGCCTTCGATATCTTCCGCGTCAAGGCGGCTAAAAGCGGTCGCGTCAGCGATGAGGTTTTAGCTGAGAGCAATGACCTGCTCGTTGATAACCTCAACCTGAAAGACGGCAACTACCTCAAGCGTGCCGCTGTGTTGCTGTTTCATCACAATCCGGAAAAATGGGTGGTCGGGGCATACATAAAAATAGGTTATTTCCGCACGGATGCCGACTTGCTTTATCAGGACGACATTCATGGCAGCCTGTTTGTCCAGGCAGAAAAAGCGATGGATTTATTGCTGACCAAATACCTGCGGGCGGCGATCAGCTACGAAGGTATCGGTCGCATCGAACGGTTTCCCTTTCCCAAGGCTGCTTTGCGTGAAGCTTTATTGAATGCCATTGTACACAAGGACTACAGTAGCGGCGCACCTGTTCAGATCAGCGTTTACGAAAACAAAATCTATTTCTGGAATGACGGCCAGTTGCCCGAGAACTGGACCGTGGAACAATTGCTGCTCAAGCATGCCTCCAAGCCATTCAACCCACTGATCGCCAATGCTTTTTTTCGCGCCGGGATGATTGAGTCCTGGGGGCGGGGCATCGAGAAAATCAACCGTGAATGCGAATTGGCGGGTGTACCGGTTCCCGAATACCGTACCGACGCATCGGGATTGATGGTGAAATTCCATACCCGAATCACGCCGTCAGAAAAAACACTGGAGAAAGTGACGGAGAAAGTGACGGAGAAAATGACGGAGAAAATTATCGCCTTGCTCAAAGCCGACGGCAGTCTTTCGATTGCGGCATTGGCAGAGCAGATCGGTAAATCGGCCAGCACCGTCGAACGCGCCCTTCGTAAATTGCGGGAAACGGGGACCATTGAACGTGTCGGCCCTGATAAAGGCGGACATTGGGTCGTAAGGGAGAAGTCATGAAACCGGACAAAACACCCCGGTGAATTGGGGACAGCCACTAATTCTTGGACATGCAGCCCTGACGCCGGAAGAGAAGCAGAACTTCATCATTGCCATGAATAATCTGAAACAGACCATTGAGGATACACTGGCCGCAGCAACGGAGGAAAAACCGGGCAAAATTCGCGTGAAAATCGAGGGGGTGCTCGTCATATCGCTAATTATAGCAATATGTTAGTGAAGTTCGCAGAGCGAACTTGCATCTCTTTTACGGTGACGCCGATGAGCGATAGGGACACTATGTCAAAGATTGTCATGCCGGACTTGATCCGGCATCCAGTCTTTTCAGTAGATTCCTGCTTTCGCCGGAATGACGGAATTTTAGATACTTTGTTGCCGGAGTAATCTTTATGTTAATAGTTGCCGCCGCGCTGCACCAACAAATCGCTCAAGCAGTCAGCACTGCGCCTGCATGGCGCCGCAGCTCAGCATGCTCGTACCGCCGCTTGGCTTCGCATTAGGTGATGAATAATGGAAATAGGAAATCTTCAAATACCAAGGCCAGAGATAGATGACGAAGCTGCTTTTGTCAACGACAGGCTAACTCAACTCTATTTAGCGTATTCAAGACTAATCGAAAGTGAAGATGTAGGCACCCAAGTATTGGCAGCGCTCGGAGAAGATCCGAGAGTTCAAGCTTTAGATGGCTACATGATTTCTAATGGGAACAATGCCACTGGATTCGAAATTAAGACTCTCGCAATGTGGTTCTTATGGGCGATTCACGAATACGGGCAAGATATTGCGGAAAAAAATCTAAACACTTTTCTATACTCAGATAAAGTTTCAGTAATAAATACCTTGTGGGTGCTTGGAATAGAGGTAGAAAAAACGCTCGATTTAGGAAATGGATATCGGATTGAATCTGTTCACAAAATGCCTAATTCTCGTGAGAAGCAGCACTATCTAAAGCGCGACGTTCAATATTTCCCACATAGAACACCTAAACCTAAAGCAGCAATTACCTACACATGCCAGACAACTAAGGCTGTTAAAGGAAATGAAACCTTTCAACAGATACAGATAAGGGACGAAGAGTTTTGGAATTCATCTCGGCGTTTGAGTGAGATCGCACTTTTGCTTAATGCTATTGATGGTGTTTCGTGCATCCCCTATTTTTCAACATCATATGCCTTGCCAGATATGCCAATAGGCATGTTTGGTGCGTCGGGGGGTGGCTCGCAACTATATGACATTATCGGGCGTACGTCATTGAAACTTTCTGAAGATAGCGTAAGTGAAATTCGTAACCTTGTGGATGCCTTTGGTGCATTGCCACCTGGTGATAAGCTAAGAATGAGTAGAGCTTTGTCTCGCCTATCTCAAGCGAAGCGACGGTATCAAATAGAAGATAAGATTCTTGATCTATGTATCGCATTAGAAATGGCGCTTCTCGACGACAACGAGAATAACGATCAACTCTCACAGTCTTTCCGTCTTCGCGGCAGTTGGCTTATTGGGAAAGATGGTGATGATCGACACATCATCTATGGTCAGCTCAGAGACATCTACAAATATAGGAGCCAAGTAGCACACAGTGGTGCTCTTTGTAAAAATGATGGGATAAAAATAGACGAAGTGAGAAAAAGATTTCAAGAATTTTCTTTTCTCACAGAGAGAATCATTAGACATTTAATATACAACGGGCATCCCGAATGGTCAAAGTTGATTCTGGGGACCATTTAACAAAAACGTGATAAATTGGGGACACTAATTCTTTGACATGCAGACCCTGACGCCGGAAGAGAAGCAGAACTTCATCATTGCCCTGAATAATCTGAAAAAGGCCATCGAGAATACGCTGGCCGCGGCGACAAAGGAAAAATCGGGCAAAAACCTGGCATAAAAATGGAGGTGGTACTCGTGAATTCATAAATAATAACAATTAGTTAATGTAGTTCGCGCGGCGAACTCGTGACTTTTATACGGTGCAGTCGATGAGCAATAGGGACGAAAATTTCGTACAGATTCCCTTTCAAGGGGGCTCGGAAAAGCATATTATGTACATTAATTGCGATCATAAGGTTCTTGCGTTCTTCTGTTATCCACAATCCCAACTCGTGCTCAAAAGTTCAAGGATGCAGATTTAGTCCTGTAGGAGGCATGATGTGGCACGTCCTGACAAAGAAAATATGAACCTAACCTCTTTCTTGAAAGCAAAATTATGCGCTAATTATTTTGCTTTCACGCAAAAGTCATGTATAATACGCGCATGCTGAAAGAACGATACCTTACACAGTACATTTTGGATGATCTGAAGGAGGAAATGGTCTTTGTGGGCGGGCCGCGCCAGGTGGGAAAGACGACACTCTGCCGGAATTTTGTGGCGACTCACTTCAAAAATCCCGCCTACTTCAGTTGGGACAACCGGGCCGACCGTAAGGCGATCATGGCCGCAACATGGCCGGGTGACGCGGAACTCCTCATCTTTGATGAGATTCACAAGTACAGGCAGTGGAAGGGACTCATCAAGGGAGAATACGACAAGTATAAAGAGACATTCAAATTCCTCGTTACGGGCAGCGCGCGACTGGATCTTTACAGGAGAGGCGGCGATTCCCTGCAGGGAAGGTATCATTACTACCGACTGCACCCCTTCACCCTGGCCGAAATGGGGGGTATCTCCGACACCCCCTCAGTTCTCGGCGAGTTAACCCTGGATCGGGATTTTCACCAGGATGCCCTGGACACGCTCGATAGCTTCGGAGGTTTTCCCGAACCATTCACCAAACATAGCCCGCGGCAGCTCAGACGCTGGCATAATGAGAAAATCGAAAGGATGTTCCGGGAAGACATCCAGGATATAGAAGCAATTCGGGATATTGGTAACATGAAGCTACTGAGCGATATCCTGCCCGCAAAGGTCGGCGCGCGCCTGTCGCTCAATGCCATCCGGGAAGACCTTGAAGTCAGCCATCGCGCCGTTACCCACTGGATGGATATTCTGGAAGCATTCTACTATCACTTCCGGATCTACCCGTACTCGACAAAGAAAATCCGTTCGCTTAAAAAAGAGCCGAAACTTTATCTCTGGGACTGGTCAGAGGTGGATGATGAAGCGAACCGCTTTGAGAACCTGATAGCCTCACATCTTTTGAAGTTCGTGCATTTCATCACCGACCACGAGGGCTACCGGGCGGAACTTTCCTATCTGAGAGACGTGGACAAACGGGAGGTGGACTTTCTCGTGACCATCGACGGCAGACCCTGGTTTGCCGTTGAAGTGAAGCTGAATGATACTGCGTTATCCCCGAACCTCCTCTATTTCCGGGACAGGCTGTCAATCCCCTATATTTATCAGGTTGTAAAAAAGAACAAGGTAGATATGCTTGAGAAAGGGGGGAGGATTGTTTCGGCGGGGAGATTCCTGGCCAGCCTTATATAGAAGTCTGAAAGCGATCAGGGCGGGGCGACTCCCGTCATTCCGGGCACGGATTACAAGGAAATCAGCAACATCATGCCGTGACGGCAGCGCCGATCTGCCGGAAACAGGTGTTTGTCTTTAAAAAACGTGAGAAATATAAACAATTGAAATAAAAGGAGGATGAACAATGTCAGAAAAAGTAAAACGAGCCGTCATTTTATCTTTGGTTGGGATCTTCACAATTTTCGCCCTGACCTCTCTCTGTTCGACCGCGGTCAACGCCCACGCACCGAAGAAGGTCCTGCCTGCCTACGATGGAGCGACCAAAACGCTGAGTGTTACGGTCACCCATACGTTCTTCTCGGAGGGCCACTACATAAACAAGGTTGAGATCAAGAAGAATGGAACGGTCGTCGCTGTCCAGGAATACAAAGGCCAGCCGTCGGAAACATTTACCTATACCTACAAGGTTGATGCTGTCAGCGGCGATACCCTGGAAGTCAAGGCCTCATGCAACAAGTTCGGTTCCACATCCGAAACAATTACCGTTGGGAAGGGTTAAAGAAAAACATTCACAGAGATGAAACAAACACCCTGCAATACATTACACATTACGATGTTAATGCCAAGGAATCAGGGTCGAGACGCCTACTGAGGGCTCTTCTCCTCCCGGTCCACCTGATTCTCTTCTGCGGGGGAAGGCTGAGAATCAGAATTTATACCGGATATGCCCGGATCTTCACTTTGAATCTCCGGTTCTGTATCGGTCTTCGGCAGTTTGGCTTCTTTACGGCGGGCCGCTTTATCTACCTGCTTCTTCTGCCTTGCCTTTTCTCGCTGACGTTTCTCGAAGGAATATTTTGATTTGGCCATTCTTTGATACCTGGGTTTACCTTTCTTTGAATCGTTACAAAAAATTACTTAAAAAAAGAAAGAGGCATTCCACAATACTCTTCGTTTAATGGACTGCCTCTTCTGTTTCTCAGACGAACTTATATGGGTTTTACGTTTTCCGCCGCCGGGCCTTTATTGCCCTGCGTAACGTCGAAACTCACACGCTGGCCCTCATGTAACGTCTTGAAACCGCCGGCCTGAATGGCGCTGTAATGAACGAACACATCACCGCCGTCATCCTTTTCGATGAATCCGAAGCCTTTATGTTCATTAAACCATTTCACTTTACCTTCTGACATCGCTTATATCCTCCTTTCTTAAATTTTCTTAGAGTCGGATTAACACGCTGACAGAAAGAAAAAAACCGCCAAGACTATAAAGAACGTGGCGGCAAACCTTTGCACTTCAAAATGTCTGTATCCAACTGCTACCGTACCCTATTGACCAACACAACACAGATAAAGGGCACGGGGCACCTATATTAAGAACATAAGGGAAAGTCAAGGGTTATTTTACCATAAGGCTGCCGCTTTTTCCAACAGCGATTCGAACCGTTGAAGTCCCTTGCCACCCGATGAGTCCTGACATGCCGTCCACTGTCTGAGCTTTTCAATGGCATGGTTGCTTTCGATCGATGCACGACCCATTTCCACGCCTTTCCTGATGCTGTCGCATTTGCCTGCCGTATAGAGGATGGCACCGGCGTTCAGGCAGGTGAAATCAATGCAGGCCTTATGCTTTTTCCCGGAAAGCACCTGTATAAAACGCACCGCCTCTCTTTTCGTGTCGCCGATTGCGGCCATTTCTTCAAAAGGTGTTTGTTTTAAGCCCGCATCTTCCGGGTAGAGGGTGTATTCATTGCACCCATTCCGGGTGAATTCGTGTACAACTGTTCCGCCTGACAGAGAGAGCTCGTCCATCCCATAACCGGATTTGACGTCTTTTCCATACACCACCATACCCTTTTCATAACCTATGGATTGCATGACGAGGGCGGCTTTGCGGACCAGTTTTTCCGTGTAAACGCCGCGTAGACCGTAAGTCGGCCTGCACGGATTGGCGAGGGATGCGGCGATATTCAACGTTGAACCGAATCGTATCTGGCTGAGGACGCGACCGAGGGCGCCGGGATGCACTTTCGGGCTCATGCCGTTGAAAAGCCCGATGCCCGCCTGCCTTAAACTGCTTTCTACAATACTGACATCGCATTCGACGTCTATACCGACGGCTTCCAGAATATCTACGGTTCCGCAAAGGGACGTAATGGCCCGCGCCCCGTGGCGGGCCATGTTGATTCCGCAGGCGGCGGCGACAATGGCGGCGGCGCTGCTGACATTAAATGTCTTGAGTGCGTCCATCCCTGTGCCGGAATTTTCAAACAGGGAGTCGGGAAGATCGGGCGCTGCGTGAATGGTGTCGATTTCATCAATGGCTGCCCAGGCGCCGGCGATTTCATCAACCGTTTCACCCTTGGCCACCAATGCAGCCAGAAATGCGCCCTGTTGCAGGTCGGGCTGTTCATTCAGAAGAACTTCCCTGAACATCCCGTAGGTTTCATCTCTCGATAGATTCTCTCCTTTAATCAATTTCTGAATCTTTGTTCCGAAATCCTTTATTTTTGCAGCGTCTGCCATATTCACTCCTTCATTTAATCCGTTCATGATTTTCTAACCCCCATGCCCGGCACGGGCACGACGAAGGATGAAAATCACCCCCACCCCTCCCTCCCCCGTCGAGGGGGAGGGATACAGGGAGGGGGGCATTTTCATATAAATCGTTTGTATCGTGAGTTTTTTGATAAATTCATTTGCATGATGAGCAGCTCTTGCCGTGTGTTCATGGAGAGAGGAGTATCTTCATACAGTCACGTTTTTCAACAAGTTTCAGGGCATGTTCGAGATCTTCCAGAGGCATCCGGTGAGAAACCAGATCCAGAACGGCGATTTTCCCGCTTCCGATATAGTCCAGGGCCGTCCTGCCATGACGACAGGCGCACCCGTAAGCGCCTATAATCATCTGTTCACAATAATGAAACTGATTGAAATCGACCTTGATGCCGGACTTGTCCGGTGAAAGCCCTGAAAATATGACAAGTCTCCCGCGCATATTCAGATGGGAGAGGGCCTGATGATATGCGTCGTCAGAACCCACAGCAACGACGCAGACATCAAATGTCATCTCCGGCGGTTTTAAGTACCCGCGCAAAGGGGGCAGGCGCCTTTCATCCGTCTCTATGACATAGGGTTGGGCTCCCAGGGCGCTGGAAGCCCGACAGAGAAGGGTTCCTGCCGGTCCCGCCCCCCAGATCCCGATGCTTTCCCCCTTGCTCAGGTTTGCCAGCTCGAGGGCATTGAGGCAGCATGAAAGGGGCTCGGC
>JBAWYD010000088.1:0-9081 GCA_037143735.1 Deltaproteobacteria bacterium | reverse complement strand
CGATCCGTAATCCCGCTTTTTTGACGGCTGCAGCGGTAACCGGTCCGATGCAGGCAATTTTTACCTGCGAGGGGATGACAGAGTCTCTTCCCATAATCTCCATAAAGTTTGTCACCGTGGAGGGGCTGGTGAAGGTAATGACATCGATCTTTCCTTCGGTTATCAGGACTTCAAGTTCCGATCTGTTTCTTCCCGAATTGACGGTCCGGTAGGCCGTGACCACATCGACCGTTGCTCCGAGTTTTGCAAGCCCGTCAGGGATGACATCCCTCGCCGTTTCCGCCCGGGGAAGGAGAACCCTGTTGCCTCTTATGTCGATATCCTGAAAAGCCCTGACAACGCCTTCGGAGATGAAAGCCTCCGGCACGAGATCAACCCGGATGCCTAAGGCCTCGATTTTAGTCGCCGTTGCCGGCCCGATGGTGCAAATCCTGATACCCTTCAGTTCTCTGACATCTTTTCCCAGTTCTTTCAGGCGCTTGAGAAAGAAAGTAACGCCGTTGGCGCTGGTAAAGATAATCCAGTTGTAAACCGGAAGCTGAGCGATGGCCTGATCGAGACCGTCATGGTTTTCAGGGGGAACAATCCGTATGGTGGGAAAATGGATCACACGGGCGCCATGCAACTGAAGAAGGATGGCGAAATCTTCCGCCTGCGCCTCTGGACGCGTGATGACCACGCCTTTTCCGAAGAGAGCTTTCTTCTCGAACCAGCTCAGCTCCGCTCGAAGATTGACCACATGGCCGACCACCAGGATAGATGGCGGCGAAAAACGCTCTTTTTCCGCTTTCTCGGCAATATCATGCAGGGCGCCGATGAGGGTTTCCTGATTCTCCGTGGTTCCCCAGCGGATCAGGGCTGCCGGCGTATCGGCGTCTTTTCCGTGCTCAATGAGGCTGCCGGCGATCTGAGGCAGATTTTTCACACCCATGAGAAAAACAAGAGTTCCGATACGCGACAGTGCTTTCCAGTCGATATCGCTCTGTTCTTTCGTCGGGTCTTCGTGGCCGGTGACAAAGGCCACCGTGGAGGTATACCCCCTATGGGTCAGAGGGATGCCGGCATAGGCGGGCACAGCGATGGCGGAGGTCACGCCGGGTATCACCTCGAAGGGAATGCCCGATCCGGCAAGGATTTCCGCCTCTTCACCGCCGCGGCCGAAGATAAAGGGGTCTCCCCCCTTTACCCGGGCGACGATATTGCCCTGCAGGGCCTCTTCCACAAGAAGGCGGTTGATCTCATCCTGGGGCAGGGTATGATCCCCCCCTTTTTTCCCGGCGTAGATCAGGCGGGCCGATTCCTTCGCGTGGCGAATGATCTCCGGACTGACCAGATGGTCGTAAATGACTACGTCGGCTTCCTCCAGGCGCCTTAATCCACTAACCGTGATCAATCCCGGGTCTCCCGGTCCAGCTCCGATGATATAAACCTTACCCGTATTTTTCACCTGAATGCTCCTTCATGGTCGGTTATCCGGGCAACTCTCATAGACCATTCTTAAAATGGCCCGTCCTCCCCGGGACAAGATTGTATCCGCCAGACGTTCACCCATCATTTCAGCATCATCACAGCTTCCCTCGATCTCGTCCCGGATCATGATCCGGCCATCGAGACTTCCCAGAAGTCCTTTTAGTTTCAGATTCTCGCCCTTCTTTTTCCCGTAGGCTGCGATGGGCAACTGACAGCCGCCTCCCAGCCGTTTCAGGAAAGCCCGTTCGGCGGCCGTTTCCACCCATGTTTCCAAATGATTGATAAAGGCGAGGGCGTGTTTGATGTCGGTATCGTCCTTTCTCAACTCGATGCCGAGGACCCCCTGCCCGATGGAAGGCAGCATGGTATCCAGGGGGATGAACTGGGAGATTCGATCACCCCATCCCATCCGCTTCATCCCCGCTGCCGCCACGACGATGCCGTCAAGGTTCTCCGTTTCTATTTTCCTGATCCGGGTATCCAGGTTTCCCCGCAGGGGGACGATCTCTATGGCCGGGTACAGGTTTCGGATTTGGAATCCTCGTCTTAAAGACCCGGTGCCGATACGCGCCCCATGGGGCATATCCTCCAACTGCCTGTTATCTTTCGATATCAAAACGTCCCGGGGGTCTTCCCTTTCCGTCGTGATCCCGATTTCCAGGTTGTCGGGAAGGTCCACGGGAACGTCCTTCATGCTGTGGACGGCAAGATCGATGTCACCCCGGAGAAGGGCGTCCTCGATCTCCTTGACGAAGATTCCCTTTCCTCCGATTTTAGCCAGGGAAACATCCTGCATGATGTCTCCCTTCGTCTTGATCACAGTAATCTCGACGCCCACGTCGGGCAGTCGATTTTTCAGTTGATCTGCCACCCAGCGGGCCTGCGTCAATGCCAAGGCGCTTCCCCGTGTTCCGATTTTCAGTGTGCTTTTAATGTGTGTCTCTCCTTATGTGTTATCCAGCCCGAACAGCCTCCTCACCGCTGCGATGTAAGGCAGGGCGCTTTGATCCTGGCTTTCCTCCTTCAGCCCGGTGATGGGATCATGGAGAATCTTGTTGATGATCGAACCGGCGAGGATTTCAATATATTTTTGCTCCTCTTCCGTCAAATTCTGCAGCCAGGAGCCGGATCTGGCCAGCTCGCCTTTTACAATAGCCTCCAATTTCTGACGGAGCGAAACGATTGTCGGGACAACTTCCAAAGCATTATACCATTCCAGGTATTTTGCAACCTCTTCCTCGATAACGGCCTCCGCCTTTTCCCCCTCATTTCTCCTGTTTTTCATGTTTTCGTCGACGATATCCTGCAAGTTATCGATATTGTAGAGGTAAACGTTGTCGATGTCGCCCGCCGCAGGATCGATGTCCCTGGGGACGGCAATGTCAATCAGAAATAAGAGACGGTTCTTGCGCCTGCGGAGAGCCGCTTCGATAATGGGCACGGTAATCACGTAACCGGGAGCGCCTGTCGAGGTGATGACGATATCCACATCCCGGAGTTTTTCAGGCAACAGTTCGAATTCTATGGCGGTCCCATGAAAGTCTTCAGCCATCTTTACCGCCCTTGCGTACGTCCGGTTGGCAATCAGGATGTGATCCACGCCGTTGCCGATCAGATGTCTTGCCGCCAGCTCCGACATTTCCCCGGCGCCGACAAGGAGGATCGTCTTGCCTTTGAGATTCCCGAATATTTTTTTCGCCAGCTCCACCGCTGCGAAACTGACGGACACGGCGTTGCCGGCAATCCCTGTTTCCGTCCTGACCCGTTTGGCTGTCCGAAAGGCATGATGGATGATCTTGTTCAGGATGATCCCGGTGGCGTTGTGTTCGACAGACCGGCGGTATGCATCCTTGACCTGTCCGAGAATCTGGGGTTCGCCCATGACGAGGGAATCAATGCTGGATGCTACCCGGAAAAGGTGGCGAACAGCGTCTTGATCAAAGTACACATAGAGGCACCTGGTCATTTCTTCTGCGGACAGATTCCCGTGGTTGAAGATGAATTCTTTCAATCTTTCCACAGAAACTTCCGTGTCCAGGGCATGGGCGAAAACCTCAACCCGGTTGCATGTGGCCAGGTACATCACTTCCCTGATCTGGGGAATCTTCATGATTTCCTTCAGAGGATTGATATCGTCGCCGCAGGCTATGGAGAGCCGTTCTCTGATTTCCAGAGGTGCCGTTTTGTGGTTCATGCCGATGAGAATTATGTTCATCATGTTAAGCAAAGGTATGGGCAGTTACGAAGAAGAGGGTTACGGCGACAAATGACACGAGGAGAATCACGAAGGCCAGGAGGGAAAACAGTGCCGCTTTGTGCCCTTTCCACCCGATGGCGATTCTCTGATGCAGGATGAGGGCGTAGAATATCCATGCGGTCAGGGTCCAGACCTGTTTGGGATCCCATGGCCAGAGACTTCCCCATACCGTTCGTGCCCATATCGACCCCACCAGGATGCCCAGAGTCAGCAATGGAAATCCCCAGAGGAGGCTGATATGATTGATCCTGTCCAGATCCGTGAGGGAAGGAAGTATCCTTCTGAAACTGCTCACTTTCTTGTTTTTAATTAATCGTTCCTGGATCAGATACATGGCTCCTGCGCAGGACGCCAGAGAAAAAAAGGCTTCACCCGAGACGGCAAGCACCACATGAACCGGTACGAGGTTTCCCTGCAGGGCAAGTGGTATAAAAACCTGGCCCCCAAGACCGACCGAGGCCAGAATCATGAGCAAAAAGGCGATGGGCGAAACAAAGGCGCCCAGGACTCTGGTTTTGGTCTTCAATTGAAAAGCAAGATACACCCCCGTTATGGCCCAGGCGAAAAAGGATAGAGCCTCATGAAGACCGATGACGGGGATCTTGCCCGTCTCAGCGTATCTGAACATAAAAAAAATAGTGTGATTCATGAAGGCCAGCGTGAGGACCCAGGTTGCTATTTTGGCCACCAGCACCCTTCTGACATACAGGGAACTCAGGTAGCCAAGGACGCTGATGAAGTAGATTGCGAGGGTCACTTTAAAAGAAAGGATGTCCATTATTCCCCTGCCTCGATGTTCTCTCCGGTCAAATCATGAACCATTTCCCTGACGCGACCCCAGTTTCTTTCTCTGATATGTTGAAGGATATCCGAATTCACCACAGACTCAAACAGGCGCTTGTTCTCGTCGGCAGATCGGCCTTTCGATTTAATTTTTTCCCTCAGTGTCCCGAGCACATTAAGGAGGGTAAGATATTCCGGCCCGTAGAGCCCTTCCATCTCTTCCCTCAGTTTTTTAGCCAGTGCCGGGCTTTTCCCGCCTGTGGATATAGCGACGGAAAGGTCTCCCCGTTGAAAAAGGGACGGAAGGATAAAATCACACCTGTCGGGATCATCGACGATGTTGATCATAATTCCTCTTTTTCTTGCATCCATTGAGATCTTTGCGTTGACGTCGTCACGGTCTGTGGCGCCGATCACGAGAAAGGCGTCATGAAGATACGCTTCATCATAGTCATCGTTAATGTGATCGATCCGGCCCTCTCTTTTCATGACTCCCAGCCCGGATGTCAGTGTCTTTCCGATGACCGCCACATGGGCGCCGCATTCAAGAAGCCGTTGCACTTTTCTTTCGGCGACATCACCCCCGCCTGCGACGATACATCTTCTGTTTGTGATATCGAGATAAATGGGGTAGTAATTCATGGCGGGAGGGTATCACGAAGACTGTGAAAATTCAAGCTGCTTGAAATATCGTCGGAAAGAGGATATAAATGGCAAATCAGCGGCGATCCCGTTTTGAAGGAGAGCAAATCATGCCGGAATCCATGGAGAAATTGGGAAACAACAAAGGAAAGTGGTTGAAAATCGAATTGACGAGTTCTTTCGAACTGGTTGACGCCTTGTCGAACTTTCTGACGGAAATCGGCGCTCAGGGTGTGTTTCAGGAAGAACCGGAAGCCCTGGCTCCGGGTGACTTTGGCGTATCGGAAGATCGGGAAACCCTGAAGGCCTATTTGCCATTCGACGTCCGTCTTGAAAGCCGGATCGCTTCATTGAAAATATATATCGACAGCCTTTCACAGCTTTTTCCTGAGCTTAAGGAAACCGGCTTTACTACGGAAACAATCATCGGTCAAGACTGGGGGGAAGAATGGAAAAAATATTTTAAACCCCTTCGCGTCAGCAAAAATATTGTCATCAAACCGACATGGGAGCGATATACGCCTGCAGGACGGGACGTCGTCGTTGAAATTGATCCCGGCATGGCCTTCGGAACGGGCCAGCATCCTTCCACGAGGATGTGCCTGGAAGCCATTGAAGACATCCTTCTCAAGGATAGAACGATCAGAGGCTGGCGGGTTCTGGACGTCGGTACGGGTACGGGAATTCTGGGTATTTCCTGTGCAAAATTAGGTGCGGAGAGAGTCGTATGCGTGGATAATGACAAGAAAGCAGCTGAGATTGCGCGGGAAAATGTGCTGATCAATCATGTGGAAGACAGGGTGGAGATTATCAATCGCGACGTGAATACCATCCGGGGACCATTTGATCTGATTGTTGCAAACCTCACCGCAAAGATACTGATCAAACTCCACTCCCATTTAATGTCGTTGATTGGAAACGTCGGATATCTGGTGATTTCAGGGATTATTGACCAGAATCGCAGTGACATCGAATCGCATTTCCTTGCGGGTGAATTTACCACCCACCATGTCATCACCGAAAAAGAGTGGGTCTGCTATGTCCTTCGAAAGGGAGGAAACTGATATTGACCGTGCCAAGGATATATGTTCCCCGGGATGTGAAACAAACCAAACGTCTTGAACTGGGGAAGGAAAACCTGCGGTATGTCAGGTCCGTCCTCAGGATGAAGAAGGGTGATCCCCTGATGCTTTTTGACGGAACAGGGTGGGAATACGAAACCGTTATCGAACAAATCTCTGCGGATGGTATCTTTGTGGAGGTCATAAAAAAAAAGAGCTGTTCCCGGGAAAATGGCATCCGCATCACTCTGATGCAGTCCCTGCCGAAGGCCGGCAAGATGGATTTCATCGTCCAGAAGGCAACGGAACTTGGCGCTGACCGGATTGTTCCTTTCCAGTCGGAAAGATCCGTTCCGAGACTGTCATCGGAAAAAACGTCATTGAGAATAAAAAGATGGCAGAATATTGCTGTCGAAGCAGTCAGGCAATGCGGCAGGCCTGATATCCCGGAGGTCAGTGACATTTTGTCCTTTGAAGACGCGATTTCGGGGCCCGGACACGACACATGGAGAATAATATTCTGGGAGGAAGAATCGGTCAGGGGCATCCGGGATCTGTTGCGCGACAAACGGTATGATGGAATGAGAAACATATCCGTCGTTATCGGACCGGAAGGAGGGTTTACAAGGGAAGAGGTTGCAAGAGCTGTGGAAAAGGGGTTTATCTCTGTGAGTCTCGGCAAACACGTATTGAAGGTGGACACCGCCGTCCTTGCGATTCTTTCCATTATTCAGTATGAGAAGGGTATCTTCGGCGGAATGATGGAGAAAGGAAAGGCGGAATGACGGAAAAGCCTTTTGGTGGATTCTGGCGGCGATCGATGGCCTTCTTTATCGACAAAGCCATTCTCTTTTTTATATCCCTGCTGATCCTGTTTGTGGGGCTCCTGGCTTTGTGGATCGGATTTCCGGCAAGAAGCCGGGATATCTTGCCGGGGGGGCTTGCACAATTAAGTGTCGTGTATTTGATGGCTTACATTTTCATGGCTGCACTGGTACACATGCTTTACTTTACCTATTTTCACGGGACGAACGGCCAGACGCCGGGGAAGATGATTTTCGGCCTGCAGGTGGTGCAATCGACGGGCGAGGAAATGACCCTCGGGATCGCATTTCTGCGGTGGGTGGGGTATTTCGCATCAACCGTCGTTTTTTACATCGGTTTTCTCTGGATTGCCATCGACGGTAAAAAACAGGGCTGGCATGATAAAATTGCAGGGACGGTTGTCATCCGCAAGGAAAAGATTGTGGACGGCGCCTCTTCTCCACCCGATGAAAAAACCCTTGACAAAGACAGGGATATTTTATAGAGCAACATCCAAATTCACCGATAATTCCATAAAATATACCGAGGTGGGTCGGTAGCTCAGTCGGTAGAGCATCGGATTGAAAATCCGAGTGTCGGCAGTTCAATTCTGCCCTGACCCACCATTAAAATAAAGGGGTTTCAGCTTTACGGTTGTAGCCCCTTTCCTGTCTGTGTGAGATTCCATGTGAGACCGGTGTTGCTTACGGTATCTTACTCCCTTCAAATCCCTACCTATAAAGAGTTGAGAATGAAATTCTCCATTGTGTAGCGGCCTATGCAAGAACCTATGCAGAATTGATTATGTTGTGATGATTTTTTGTAAGCTTTCAAATGGAAAGCAACGATACTTTCTTAAGAAAAACAGGTAGGTGGATGACAAACTGTCCACCTACGAGTCAATAACTTCCGGATGAAAATTAATTAAGGATTACCATTTAAAAGGCTTCGAAGTTTATTTTAATATTTCTTGCAGCTTTTCCTGCATATCTTTACCGCCACTTTTAAGAGCAGTTATCACTGATTTTACTTGTTGACGTTCAGCAACAGTTTGCACTAATTGGGCAAGGGTTAAGTGAAGGGGTTTATCTTTTGAATTGCTCTCTTTTAACAATGAGTAAATGGTTATGTGTTTGGCGAGTGGCCATTGTAATTCATATATGCAATTATACCAATATGTATCTGTCTTATCGATGGAAGAAGAATATTTCATTTCACATTCAATAAATATTGGTGCTTCACGACTTGTTGTATAATGTCGAATATTATCCATTAATTCCTTAGCATCGACCATTGTTGAATATGATTCTTGTTGGTTTGGTGAAAAAATAGAATCCTTAAATAATATAAGGCTGCCAAGTGGAACCTCTTCTGTATATGATATTAATGGCGTAGATTGTTGGCCACCAGCCATAGCATTAATATGAAAACGCACGTTGTCTCCATCTTTAAAAAAATATCCATAAAAGATTTTCACTTTAACATACTCAACAAATGCCGGTGATTGTCCGATATTTTTAAATGTAATATTAATAATGAACTCATCAGCATTACCTATCTTACTTTGAAGGTTTTCCTCTGAAAGGACTATTGATTTAATATCAGATACAACGACCACTGGGCGCTGTTGAATTTGAAAGTGTGCATTAAGCGTATGGTTTTGATAGAATAAAAATAATGCCTGAAGGAATATAGCTACGAAAATAGCAATTTGAATATACTCATTCTTTAGCCAAGTATCATTACGATATGACAATATACAAATTAGAATTATGAAGAGAGCTACACTTATAAGGGTTATTATTCCAATTATTTCAATTATTTTCATTTTCTTCACCTATTTTTGTTTTGTAGAAAAAGAAAATTCATGGCAAAAAAATAACAGCACCCTTTCTCTGTTGATTGAAGTCTAACAGTGACGAACGATGCCACTATTGATGGATTATAAATAATAGTAATAATTATTATTTGTAATCATGCATATTCATCAATAATAGTCAATTGAAGACTTCAGGAAGGCATTTATGCCATCGTCCGCGCAAAAAAGCAAGATCATAATTCTGA
>JBAWYD010000087.1:0-9107 GCA_037143735.1 Deltaproteobacteria bacterium | reverse complement strand
GCGCTTCCTTTTTAGCGAAGCGCCGTTTCAATGCCTCATAGGTCACGGGTTTTTCCAGGACTTCTTTAAAGATGGTCATAATTTCCGGATGGTTGACATTGGCGGCAAAGAGATACCCCAGGGTAGGGCCGATCCGGCCATCCGAAACGGCAGCCTGAATCTCTTTCGGCAATTTCAGAAGCGAAAGGTAATTCATCAGTGTACTCAAAGATTTGCCGGATATTTTCTCCAATGTACCAATTCTTGGTACATCCTCCGGCTTCAATCGTTCAGGGCTCGTTTTGAAGAGGATCATTTTGTTGAGCATCTCTTCGACGGCGAGTTCACCGACGGCGTTTTGCAGGTAGGAAAGATACGCCCCTGCCTCATCGATGGGGTTCAGGTTCTCCCGTTGGAGATTTTCGATCAACTGGATGGTTAATATGCCCTCTTTGCCGGGCAGATTTTCAATGATTACCGCAGGTATTGTCTCCATGCCGAGTTGCCCGCAGGCCAGAAAACGCCTTTCCCCGGAGATCGGGAGGAACCTGTCCTCCCTTTTCATGACGACCACGGGCTGGAGCACTCCCTTATCTCGGATAGATTCCATGAAGCTGCAAAAGGCTTCCCCTTTTATATCAATGTTCTTTCGTATCTGCTCTTCAACCAGAATCAGGTTCAACGGGATATTCTCAAACTGTCGGGCGTCTGCCATCGTTAAATTCCTCCTGTCGCAAAAGCTGGATAATGCGTCTATACAACCACACGGGCATTGCCTATGCAAGGAATTTATAGGTATTATGTCCGCGGAATAGCCGGCAGATAAACGGTATGCAACAGGTCATTGCGAGACACGCCCTTCCGTGGAAATCTCTTTGATATTCTATTGGTTATGAGATTCGTTGCACTCGCAATGACGAATGGATGTTTTTCAAAGGACCCAAATCGTTACCTGACGCTCGATATTGTTCTCAGCTTGGCGGTAATATCTATGAGGGCGTCAACGACGGCATCCATATCGTCTTTCGTGTTGTCCTTTCCCATGGAGAACCGTATGGCGCCCTGGGCGGTGCGGGCTGGCACGCCCATCGCCAGAAGGACATGGGAAGGCTCAGGCGAGTCGGTGCTGCACGCGGAGCCGGATGAGGCGTAAATTCCCTTCAAGTCCAGATGCAGAAGAATCGATTCCCCGTCGATGGATTGAAAGCTCACATTGCTCGTATTGGGAACCCTCGGCGCCTGTAAACCGTTTATCTGCACGCCGTCGATTTTTTCCAGTATGGACGTTTCGAACCGCTGCCGGAGGTTTAAGAGCTTTTCCGTTCCTTTGTGCAGATTTGTTGCAGCGATGGAAAGGGCTTCCCCCAATCCGACAATCCCGGGAATGTTTTCCGTCCCGGCGCGGAAATTGTGTTCATGATGCCCGCCTGTGAGAATCGGGGCAATGGACGTGCTCTGCCGTATGTAGAGGAGGCCGACACCCTTGGGGCCGTAAATCTTATGTCCCGAGACAGAGAGAAGATCGACGCCGAGGTCATCGACGTCAACGGGTATTTTGCCCACGGCCTGAACGGCGTCCGTATGAAAGATGATTTGCTCCTCCCTGGCGATTGCGCCTATCTCAAAAATCGGCTGGATAACCCCTGTCTCGTTATTGGCAAACATGATGCTGATGAGAATGGTCTCCTTATCGATGTGCCTGCGCACATCATCGGGATCGATCCGGCCGTTTGAGTCAACAGGGAGATAGGTGACACGGAAGCCCTCCTGCTCCAGGTCCTGACATGTCTTCAATACCGCATGGTGTTCTGTCCGGGAGGTGATGATATGGGTGCCTTCTCTCCTGAGCGCCCGCGCCACGCCCCGCAGGGCAAAATTGTCCGACTCCGTGCCCCCGCTTGTAAAAATTATTTCGTCAGGCTTTGCACCCAGACAGCCGGCCATATTCTTTCGGGAATTCTCCAGGGCTGTCCGCGCTTCCCTTCCCAGCCGGTGGGAGCTTGATGCATTTCCGAATTGTTCCCTCAGATAGGGTTCCATGGCCCGGAAGACGTCAGGGTGGAGAGGCGTCGTGGCATTGTGATCCAGGTATATCATGGCGATGGGTTCCTCCCTCCGTCAGGGTCTTTTGGATTCCGTTTATTTTCGTAATCGGCAATGGCGGCCAGAAGGGCATGAATGCCCATGAGAGAGCAGTGCCTCTTGTTTTCAGGAATGCCGCCCAGGGCAAGGATCACATCGTCGTCCGTCAGTTGTTTTGCCTCTGTAATGGTCCTGCCCAAGGCTATCGCCGTAGCCATACTGCTCGTTGCAATTGCGCCGGGGCACCCGAATGATTTAAATTTGATATCGGAGATTCTTCCCTCATTCACCATGATCCAGAGTTTCATCTGGTCTCCACAGGAGGGGTCGCCGACCAGGGCATAACCGTCTGCGTCGGGAATTTCACCGACGTTGCGCGGGTTTGAAAAGTGATCTATGACAAGCTCATTGTAAAATAAAATGTGGCCTTCCGGCAATGGAGGATCTTCATCTTTTTTCTTGTAAAGAGATTTCCAGTCATTTGATTTTTTAACCATGGTTTCCTGTCCTCCGCCAATAACGCTTTCCGGGATCAACTCCGGAGAGATGATGCCGCTGCACGACCTTGGGTTGGCGCCTCCCCTGCAAAAAGGTAATCGTCATTTCCCACGCACCGCATCTATTTTGCCCGGCCCGTAACATCCGTGACGATCTCCTCTGAAAGAGACTCGTTTTTTTATCGGGGAAGTATAGGGAAGAGGGGGGTATGTGTCAATAAAAAAGCGGCCTTTCGATATTTCCTGTGAATCATGTTTTTTGATGAGATCCCGCAAACCTTTTGATTTATCCGGTCTTTTGAGGCGACCCGCTGCTTTTTTTGAAATTGTCGTACTTCAAGAAAATTCTGGACAATCGAGAAAAAGCATGAGAAACAGGTAACCCACACAGTTGTGATTGCTTTTTCCATTATGAGCATCATTTTGACAATGTGGAAATTCACTCAAATGAATAAGACGTCTGGAATTCCTCAATGACCGGTCGCCCAGCCTTCAGAATCGCCATTCTTCTCCTTTTTGTCGTTTTGGGAGCAGGCCTTTTTATTCATTATGACCTCTACAGCTTCTTTGCAGACAAGAATAAAGTTATCGCATTTATCCACTCTTACCCCCATGATGAAATTGTCTTCATTTCCCTCCAGATCATGCAGGTGGTGGCGGCGCCGATACCGGGGGAAATAACCGGCCTCATCGGCGGTTATCTGTATGGCCCCGTGCTGGGTACCCTTTACTCCACCATCGGTCTCACGGTCGGTTCCTGGCTGGCCTTTATTCTTGCCCGATACTTTGGCCTGTCCCTCGTAGAGAAGGTTGTAAAGCCGGAGACGATTCAGAAATACGATTATTTCATGGAACACAGAGGCGCGTTTGTATCGTTTCTGCTTTTTCTGATTCCCGGTTTTCCCAAAGATTACCTTTGCTACATCATGGGCGTCAGTCACATGAAAACATGGACATTTATGGTCATTTCGACGGTGGGCCGCTTTTTCGGAACCATGCTGCTCTCCGTGAGTGGCAGTTGTGCCCGCAATAATCAAATCACAGGGCTTGTGGTCATCGCTGTCATCAGCGGCATTTTTGTTATTGTCGCCTATTTCTATCGTGACAAATGGCTGGACATGGTGAAAAGCAAAAAACCGGAGATCAAAACGGAAGATTGATGATGTCTTCAGGAACTGTTTAATAATATAGACAGTCGCATAGGTTCCATCGCGATGATGGGGAGGCGATTATGCAAAGGGTTGGAAAGTTCTCACAAAGAAAAGAAATGAATATATTGGGAGGTATATCAGCATGTTTGGAGGTTTTGGAATGATGGAATTGATCATCATACTGATCATTGCCATGATTTTTTTCGGGCCGGGCAAACTTCCTGAATTGGGAAGTTCCATCGGCAAGGCAATCAAGGGTTTTAAAAAATCAGTGGAAGATCCGGAAAAGAAGCCGGATGGCTCTATAGAAGACAATAAAACCGAGAAAAAGTAATCGTTCGTGAACAGAAATCCATTATCCATAATTACCTCGAAGCTTGCTTCGAGGTAATTTGTTGTGTGGTATCACGTTAATGTTATTCATGTTTATTTAGGTTTACATCGACATTTTTTCATGTTAGAGGCACAAAATTAATCAATAACGAAGAGATTTTGGGGAGGATGCATGAAAGCAAAAGACTTGATGGTGCCGATTCATGATTACCTGAAGCCGGACAGCAATCTCAAAGAGGCTGTCAATCTCCTTAAGGTTGGTGTAAGAGGGGATCAAAAGATCGGTGTCATGGGATTGCCCGTTCTGGATAAAAATGGGAAACTCATCGGGATGCTGTCCATGACGGACATCCTGAAGGCGGTGTATCCGTCTTACATGTCCATGATGAACCTGGGTGGATTTACCTGGGATGGAATGCTGGAGTCTCTTGCGAAACAGGCGGGAAATAAAAAGGTAGAAATGCTCATGACCAGGGAAGTTGTGACCGTCAGTGAAAACGACTCCCTCATGGAGTGTGTGGATCGTATCCTCAAGAAACAGGTCAGGAGAATGCCCGTTCTGGATAAAACCGGCAAAGTAGTCGGTATGCTTTATATGCGGGACATCTTTTTTGCTATCACGAAGGCGATGCTGGAAGAAGATAACGGAGGTGTAAAATGACACAGGAAGTTGCAGCAGCCTCAAACCAGGTCGTGATGGGGCCGACCTTCTGGATTGCCACAGCAATTTTCATTTTTGCCTACGCCCTGATTGTATCGGAAAAGATCCATAAGACTATCGTTGCCATCTTCGGCGCGGCGGTGATGATCGTAATCGGGATCCTCACGCAGGAGGAAGCCTTTCATTCAACGGATCTGGGAGTGGACTGGAACGTCATATTTCTTCTCATCAGCATGATGGTGATCATCAACATCATGAAGCCCACGGGTTGCTTTGAGTACCTCGCCATCAAGAGCGCCAAGTTGGCCAAAGGGAAGCCCTTCATGATCATGGCCATTTTCTCCATAGTTACGGCCGTTGTGTCCGCCTTTCTGGATAATGTGACGACAGTGCTTCTGATAGCCCCCGTGACGCTGCTCATTTGCCAGGCACTGGAGCTTGATGTGGTGCCCTTTCTCATCACCGAGGCGCTGGCCTCCAATATCGGCGGCACAGCGACCCTCATCGGCGACCCGCCGAACATCATGATCGCCTCGAAGGCGCAACTGGATTTCATGGCCTTCATATATAACCTGTCGCCGGTGATCATTGTCGTCCTGATTGCGTACATCATCACCCTCTATTTCATCTTCGGCAAGCGGCTGACCGTCAAGGAGGAATTACGGCAGCGGGTCATGGCTATGGATGAGAACGAGGCCATCAAAGACCCCGTCCTGCTCAAAAAATCCCTCGCGGTTCTTGCTGTGACAATGGCAGGTTTCGTTTTCCACGGAGTGCTTCAACTTCAGCCCGCGACAATCGCCCTCTTCGGTGCGGGGCTCCTCCTGCTGGTTTCGGGGATCAAGGATCCCCACCATGTCCTGGCGGAGGCGGAATGGGCGACCCTCTTCTTTTTCATAGGTCTCTTCATTATCATCGGAGGCGTTGTCAAGGTGGGTCTGATCAAATGGATGGCCATCGAGGTGCTGAAGATTACCGAGGGGAACCTGCTGGGGACGAGCATGATTGTCTTGTGGTTTTCCGCCTTTGCCTCGGCATTTATCGACAACATTCCCTATGTCGCCACCATGAACCCCCTGATCATTGACATGGCAAAGCAGCTCTGGCCGAATCTTTCGGGACTGGATCTGTTGCATCATCCCGATCTCATGCCCATGTGGTGGTCACTGGCCCTGGGCGCCTGCCTTGGCGGAAATGGAACGGCCATCGGGGCTTCCGCAAACGTCATTATTGTCGGCATGGCGGAAAAGATGGGGCGTCCCATATCCTTCAAAAAGTTTATGCTCTACGGCATGCCGCTCATGATCGAATCCGTCATTATTTGCACGGTCTATATCTGGCTGCGGTATTATGTGCTGAAAATATAAAAATAAGGAGAACCGAAAAATGTGGATGGTGAAAGCGCTATGGGCCCTGATACTTATTTAATCATTTCGATTGTGTGTGCCGTGATCACGATTATCTGGGGACTCGGGATCAGGAGAGGAATCCTCAAGCTTGATCCGGGGACTGCCAGAATGCAGGAAATCGCCTCATTTATTGAAGAAGGCGCCAGCGCCTATATGAATCGGCAGTATTTCACCATCGCGATCGTCGCTTCCGCAATTTTTGTGTTGCTGTTTGTCATTTTTGGACTGCAAAACAGTTGGAAATTTGGCGGGCTCGTTGCCATGGGTTATCTCGTAGGGGCAGGTTTCAGCGCCCTGGCCGGATATATCGGCATGTTTGTTTCCGTCAAGGCGAATGTCAGAACCGCCCAGGCTGCACGGCAGGGCCTTGCGGCTGCACTGGATGTGGCATTTAAAGGCGGCGCCGTGACGGGCCTTCTTGTCATCGGGTTGGGTCTCCTCGGGGTTGCGGGTTACTACCTCATGATTACCACCTTTTTCTACGTCGATAATGTGGCTGACGCGGTAAAGCCTTTAGTCGGATTGGCTTTTGGCTCAAGCCTGATCAGTGTTTTTGCGCGATTGGGCGGCGGCATATTTACGAAAGCGGCGGACGTCGGCGCTGATCTTGTCGGGAAAATGGAGGCCGGCATTCCTGAAGATGACCCGAGAAATCCCGCCGTGATTGCAGATAATGTGGGGGACAACGTGGGGGATTGCGCCGGTATGGCCGCCGACCTGTTTGAAACATACGCCGTCACGGCAGTTGCCGCCATGCTGCTTGGGTCCATTCTGTTTAAGGACCAGATGGTGGTCGTTTATCCCCTCGCGCTTGCCGGCATTTCCGCCCTGGCCTCCATTGCCGGTACGTTTTTTGTAAAACTCGGAAGCGATGACAATATCATGAAGGCTCTCTACAAGGGACTCTTCGTGAGCGCCATGATTGCCGTTGTCGCGTTCATGGGAATCACATGGATGATCTTTCCGAAGGGTATAGTGACGATTGACGGGATGGCTCTCTCCCCCTTTGCCCTGTTTTTTGCATCCACCGTCGGTATTGTTGTTACCGCACTCCTGGTCATGATCACGGAGTACTTCACGTCCACTGCCTTCAAACCTGTGAGAACGATTGCGGAGGCCTCGGTTTCCGGCCATGCGACGAACATCATCGCGGGGCTTGCCATCGGGATGAAATCAACGGCACTGCCCGTCATAGTGATTGCTCTCGGAATCATTACATCTTACCTGATAGCCGGACTGTATGGAGTCGCCTTGGCGGCCATGGCCATGCTATCACTGGCGGGTATCATCGTTGCCCTTGATTCCTATGGTCCCATTACGGATAATGCAGGTGGAATTGCCGAGATGGCAGAGATGGGGGATGATGTGAGAAAGGTGACAGACCCGCTGGATGCCGTTGGGAATACAACCAAGGCGGTTACCAAGGGGTATGCCATAGGGTCGGCGGCGCTGGCGGCTATTGTTCTGTTCTCATCATATATTCAGGATCTGAAGGATGCGGCCATGCAGGCGGCTCCCGGCGTGTCGGGGATTGTGGAACAAATAGACAGCGCCTTTTCTCTGTCCGATCCCTATATCATCATCGGCCTGTTTGTCGGAGGGTTGATTCCGTTTTTATTTTCTGCTTACGCCATGGAGGCTGTGGGAAAAACCGCCGGCGAGGTGGTCAAGGAAGTACGGCGGCAATTCAGAGAAATTCCGGGCATCATGGATGGCACCGCAAAACCGGATTATGCGACGACCGTTGACATTGTGACGAAGGCGGCGATTAAGCAGATGATGGTGCCGGCGTTGTTACCCGTCGGGGTTCCTGTACTGCTTCTTGTTATCGGCGCACTGCTCGGTTACTTTCAGGGGACACCCCTTATCGGCGCTAAAATGATTGGCGGGGCTCTTGTGGGAAGTATCGTGACGGGGTTGTTTGTCGCCATCTCCATGACATCCGGCGGCGGTGCGTGGGATAACGCCAAAAAGTATATTGAAGAGGGCAATTTCGGCGGCAGAGGCTCCTTTGCCCATCAGGCATCCGTGACCGGAGATACGGTGGGCGATCCTTACAAGGATACAGCCGGGCCCGCCATCAACCCCATGATCAAAATTCTGAATATTGTCGCCTTATTACTTGTCGTATTCCTCGTATAAAAATAGGGACAGAGAGCGCCCTATTTTATCCTTCGGATCTCTCCCATGAACCGGGGATGGTGGCCGGGAACTGCCAGAGACTGACGCCATTGCGGTCTGCCGAATAAATTCCACCCGGCGTCTCACTCTTGAATCCCATCCATTCCCTGAATGGCACCTGGTTGATGCAATCCTCAAAAGCAATGGTCTTGGTTTTTTTTGCCGGTTTTTCCAGAAGCTCGCGCCGGGCGTTTTCAAAGCGACTCTGGGCTGCGATATGCGGTTGCTGCTCCGACTGCAACTCGGTGAACATGACCTGGCGGAAGATCTTGCCGGGGCGGTGCGTCGCATACCAGGCGTATTCCTCGGGGGTTAAATTTGACAGCATTATCAACTGGATGGGGCACAATATCATGTACAAACGCGGGGTGCGATGACCGGACGACGGGCGACCGATGACCTTCGCTATTTGTTCCGGCGACATTCCTTCATCGCAATCATGGTTTGAAAAAGAAATCAATGTGTTAGATGATTCCATCTGAAGCATTCTGCCCCCGGTCTTGACCAGATAGCAGCCCCGGTATGCCCCGACAGGCGTGCAACTGAAACCATTGTTGGAAACGCCTGTTTTCGTTCGTTTGCCGCTTCTGACGGCACGGAGCGCCGCTACCGAATCGCCATAAGCGTCCCGCCAGTTTCCTTCATCGAGGAAACGGAAGTCCGGTTGATCGTCAGCCGTAATGGCGAGATCTACAAACACGGTACGCCCGCTAAAATGCTTTCCCGATCCCGGGCTCCTGTGCCTGGCATACCCTTCTATGCCAAGGCTGGTGGCGGTGACGATTCCATGTGGAACAACCAGAAGCAGATGTAA
>JBAWYD010000086.1:0-9140 GCA_037143735.1 Deltaproteobacteria bacterium | reverse complement strand
AAGCCGGTTTTAAAGGATATATCCCTCTCCTATTTCTACGGCGCAAAGATTGGCGTCCTGGGTCTTAACGGATCGGGAAAGAGTTCCCTTCTCCGCATTCTTGCGGGCGTGGATCAGGACTTCATCGGCAAGACGATCCTTTCGCCTGGTTACACGGTTGGTTTCCTGGAACAGGAACCCCGCCTTGACGAAAACAGGACCGTGCGTGAGATCGTTGAGGAAGGTGTGGCGGGAACCGCTGCCCTTCTCAATGAATTCAACCGGATCACGGAGCAGTTTTCCGAACCCATGTCGGAAGAGGAAATGAGCACCCTCATCGAACGCCAGGGCGAGGTACAGGAAAAGCTTGACGCCCTCGATGCGTGGGATCTGGACGCCCGGCTGGAGATGGCCATGGACGCCCTTCGTTGCCCCCCGGGAGATACGCCCGTGAAGGTTCTGTCCGGCGGTGAAAGACGCCGGGTTGCTCTCTGCCGCCTCCTTCTTCAGAAACCGGACATCCTTCTTCTGGATGAACCCACCAATCATCTCGATACCGAAACGGTGGCATGGCTGGAACACCACCTGCAACGCTATCCGGGCACAATCATCGCCGTGACTCACGACCGGTACTTTCTCGACAATGTGGCCGGCTGGATTCTCGAACTTGACCGGGCCCAGGGAATCCCCTGGAAGGGAAACTATTCGTCATGGCTGGAACAGAAACAGAAACGCCTGCAGGTGGAAGAAAAAAGGGAGACGGAACGACAGAGGACCCTGCAGCGCGAGTTGGAGTGGATCAGGATGTCTCCCAGGGGGCGCCATGCGAAATCGAAGGCCCGCATCAGTTCCTATGAGACACTCCTGACACAGGAAAGCGAAAAACTCCCTAAAGAACTGGAAATTTACATTCCCCCGGGGCCGAGACTGGGAAAAGTCGTCATCGAGGGCGAAAAGGTAGGCAAAGCCTATGGGGACCGCCTCCTGATGGAAGGGACATCCTTCTCCCTGCCGCCCGGCGGGATTGTGGGCGTCATCGGCCCGAACGGTGCGGGGAAAACCACCCTTTTCCGAATGATCACCGGCCAGGAATCCCCCGATTCCGGCGCCATCCGGATCGGGGATACGGTAAAGCTCGCCTATGTAGATCAGAGCCGCGACGTCCTCGACCCGAATAAAACCATCTGGGAGGTGATCTCGGAAGGTCAGGATATCGTCCAACTCGGGAATCATCAAATGAACTCAAGGGCTTATGTTTCGCGATTCAATTTCTCCGGAACGGATCAGCAGAAAAGCGTGAGCGCCATTTCCGGAGGGGAGCGAAACCGGGTTCACCTCGCCAGGATGTTGAAGGAGGGCGCCAACGTGCTCCTCCTGGACGAACCGACAAATGACCTCGACGTGAATACCTTAAGAGCCCTGGAGGAAGCGCTGGACAACTTCGCCGGTTGCGCCGTCGTGATCAGCCATGACCGCTGGTTTCTCGACCGCATCGCCACACACATCCTTGCCTTTGAGGGAGACAGCCGGACGGTCTGGTTTGACGGAAATTACTCCGAGTATGAAGCGGACCGGAAGGCCCGGCTCGGCGCCGCCGCAGACCAGCCCCACCGGATCAAATACCGGCAGTTGACGAGGGTATAAGGCAAGATCATGAACCCCGGTGGGTGCGGCTTGTCAGAGGCGCACCCACCATTTGGGGCCAATATCTTATTGACATACAACAAATAGTTCTTGCGCTATTCGCGAATTGCGAATATAAAACGGCCATGAATCTTAAACCCCAGGACATCTATATCCTTTTAAAGCTCGTCGCATTGGGTGATCGCCAGTGGTCTTATGCATCCGTGGCCGGAGAGCTGTTCATGAGCGCCTCCGAGGTCCATGCCGGTATCAAGCGCGCCGTGGCTGCTCGTCTGATGAATTCGCAAAGCGGACATCCCCTGAAAAAGTCATTGGAAGAATTTCTCATTCATGGCGTCAAGTATGCGTTCCCGCCGGACCACGGCGGGTTGACCCGGGGCGTCCCCACGGGATATGCGGCGCCGCCGCTCAAGGGAACCATTTCCCAGCCGAACGAACCACCCCCCGTATGGCCGGATCCGGAAGGCGACACCCGCGGATATGAATTCTCGCCCCTGTACAAGACCGTCCCGAAAGCCGCATTGATAGACAAAATGCTCTATGAATTGCTGGCTATCGTTGACGCCATCCGAGACGGGAGAGCCCGCGAAAGAGGAATCGCCATCAAGGAACTCAAGGTGCGATTGGGATCAGGATGATTCATACCAGAGACATCAACATTCGGATGATCATCGCTGTGGCCAAGCGTCTCGGCGATCTGAGGGACAAGGTCGTTTTTGTCGGGGGGTGCGCCACAGGATTGTTCATTACGGATCCCGCCATGCCGGAAGTCCGGGCCACGCAGGATGTGGATGTCATTGTCGAGGTTGCCTCGCGGATGGCCTATTACCGGCTTGAGGAAGAACTCAGGCTCAGGGGTTTCAAACAGGACATGAGCGAAAATGCCCCTGTCTGCCGCTGGCTGGTTGATCAGGTCAAGGTTGATATCATGCCGACTCAGGAAGATATCCTGGGGTTCTCCAACCGCTGGTATCTGCCCGCCATCAAGAACGCGGATCAGCTTCAATTGGAAGACGACCTGGCCATAAAGATTGTCTCGCCGCCCTATTTCCTGGCAACCAAGATTGACGCCTTCAACGGTCGTGGCGGTGGTGATTACCTGGCCAGTCACGACATGGAAGACATCATCACGATCCTGGATGGCCGACCGGAAATCGTCTCTGAAATCAAAAGCTCATCGGATGATCTGAAGGATTTCCTATCGCGAACCTTTAGGGCTTTCTTGGCAAACGCTGACTTCCGCGAGTCGATTCCCGGCCATCTTTCGCCTGATCGTGCCAGCCAGTCACGCTTGCCACAGCTCATCAGGAGATTGGGGGAAATAGGGGAATCCGGGATTTGAGGATATTCTCGATGGACTCGTAGAAAAACTCAGATCTTTTTAAAAAATGTGGGCCTGTAAAAAATGAGATTCATTGCCAGTGGACCATCAATACCTGATGATCTTCTTGTCGCAAGAGATGAGGGGAGGGTTATTTTTATTTGTGGGGCGGGGATATCTCAGGCGTGTGCCAATCTACCCGACTTTACCCAATTGACACGTCATGTCATTGAAACGTTAGGTGTCACAGCTCAGGATCCTGCACGAAGACTCCTTGATGCTGCGGAAGAATTAGATAAAATTACAGGAACGACAGGGATCATATCTGCTGACAGAGTATTTGGACTTCTGGAGCGAGACTTTTCCGTCCGAGATATTGAACAAGCTGTTGCAAAAGCGCTTAAACCAGCTACTGCGCCAGATATTTCTGCACACCGAATCATGCTGGATTTGGCAAGATTGCCGGACGGCCGAGTCAGAATTGTTACGACAAACTTTGATCTCCTTTTTGAAGCCTGTGATTCAACATTGAAATGTTGCCGCCCTCCTCGCCTGCCGGATCCCCGACGCGATAACGAATTTGAGGGAATAATTCATCTGCATGGACATGTGGACAGCATGTATCAAAGTGCTGAAGGCGATGGCTTTGTCCTATCCAGTGCGGGTTTTGGTCGCGCTTATCTCGCGGAAGGATGGGCGACTTCTTTTATCAGATCGATATTAGACCAATACGTTGTTGTCTTTGTCGGGTATGCGGCGGATGATCCTCCCGTGCATTACTTGCTGGAGGCGCTGAACAGCTATCAAAAATCTTTAGCAGGGGTGTATGCCTTTCAGGCAGGCAACGCGGGAGATGCCGAAGCCAAATGGAAGCAAAAAGGTGCATATCCCATTGCATATGACGAAGCGGGCAACCATAAGTCCCTTTGGGATACCTTCGCGGCGTGGGCAGAAAGGGCAAAAGACCCGAATGCGTGGTTCGGGAAAATCATTGCCATGGCAAAGAGAGATCCTGATGCTCTTGCACCCCACGAAAGAGGTCAAGTCGCTCATATTGTTTCCACACCTGAAGGGGCAAGGAGGTTTTCCAACGCGGATGATCCACCCCCCGCCGAATGGTTGTGCGCTTTTGATCCATCTATCCGTTATATGACTCCGGGCCATCTGAATTTACATGACAGGGAACGTCAGTATTTTGATCCTTTCTTCGATGCATACGGACTGGACGATGATGTACCGCCACCCAGACTTGATCCACGAGACCACTTCGCAAAAAGGGATATTCCCTTCGGTGTATGGGATGCATTTGCGACCACCAAGTCAGATCTCAAGCGCCTCCAAGACGATCATTATGCCGCTCTGCGGGGGCATTGGGCAATAAATGTGCCCCGATTGCCTTCGCGCCTGGAGCATTTGATCGTATGGATAAGCAAGATTTGTCATCAACCGGCAGCCGCATGGTGGGCCGCTGGGCAATCCGGCGTACATCATGCGCTTCAAGATTTAATCCGATCGCAATTAGAGAAACCCAAGGAAGACTCCTGTCGCCCCGAAGTTAAAAAGGCATGGCGTTATATCCTCGAATCGTGGAGGTCGCGGCAAAGAGATGAAGACCTTGATTGGCATCAATTGAAAACTTCCATTGATCGGGATGGATGGACAAATGCCGCAATCAAAGAATTGGCATTGCTCAGACGTTCTTATCTCACTATTGACGAGAGACCTCGATGGAACGGTCCAAAACCACCCACAGGCAAAACGGATGTTTTGTGCAACGAAATGGTCAATGCCAGCGTAAAATATCCAACACCTTATGGTGATGCTGAAATTCCCGATAAATTTCTCACGGCCGCTGTCCGCGAATTCCGAAACAATTTAGAACATGCGGTCTATCTTGAGCAAGAAATTGGCGGATATGGTTTGCACCACCTTTCGCCGATTGAACCGGACCCAAGTGTCGAGGGAGACGCATATGAAAGAACCCATGGCATATCGAGTAGCTTACTTTATTACGTTAATCTCTTTAAAAGACTCCTCGAAAAAGATCCGCAAGTTGCCAAACAGGAATACTTGGCCTGGTGGGATGATGAAGGGACGGTTTTTGACCTTTTAAGGACCTGGATCGCCGGTGAGCCACGCATTTTCAGCGGAAAGGAATCCGGCGAAGTGCTCATGCGGCTGAGCCTGCAGTCGTTTTGGGAGCGGCGGCATCAGCGGGATTTGTTGCTCGTCTTGGAAAAGAGATGGAATGATTTTCCAACAACAATAAGAACACGCCTTGAACGGCGATTGTTGCAAGGACCATCGTCATGGGGATCAGAAGAAAAGAAAGAGTACATCAATAGACGGGCTTGGACAATATTAAGCCGGCTTCATTGGCTGGCCGAGCATGGCTGCCGGTTCAGTTTTGACCTCAGTGAGAAAAGCAAGAAACTACGAAAACAAGCGCCCGATTGGCAGCCACAATCTGCAGCAAAGGCGGCCGATTCCCTGGAAGGCCGAGGCGGCTCCATTAAGAGGGAAACAGAGTATTCTGCCCTCCTTACCGAACCTCCGGAGACGATTCTTCAAAAAGCCAAGGAACTTAGCGGCACAGATTTCGACAGATTAAGGGAGAATGACCCCTTTGCCGGATTGTCGGCCGAGAGGCCGGACCTTGCCCTTGCCGCGCTTGTCAGCAACGCTGCCCGCAATGATTATCCCGAATGGGCATGGCGGACATTCCTATACGCAGAGGCACGAAAAAATGATCCTTCGGACTTTTCAGCGCAGATTGGGAGCAATATTTTAAAAATGTTGGATGATGTAATCTGCAGCATCATTTCACCCGTTTCAGAATGGCTTTTAAATGCCAGCAAGGGGCTTTTGGCAACACAGATGGAGCGATTCTGGCAGATCTGGGAACGGTTAATCGCCGTCATTAAATCTAAGCCTCAAAGCGCACCCTCGAACATCGTACGGCAGAAGAACGATCCTGATTTTGCCATGGAGGGCCTCAATGCACCGGTTGGTAAACTGGCCCAAGCATTGATGAATGATCCGGCGATAGATAATTTGGGCAAGAAGAAAAGCCTGCCGGCGTTTTGGAAGAAACGCGTTGAGGAATTGCTCAATTTGGAGGGAAACCTGCACCGGCACGCCCTTGTCATGTTCACCCACTCTCTGGGCTGGTTCTATGTGAGGGACCCTCGTTGGACGCGGATGAACCTGATGTCCTTTCTTGATAGCGATGACGATGATCAAAAGGCTTTCTGGTCCGGGTTTTTCTGGAACCCCCGATCCACTTCTAAACTGTTCGAAGTGCTGAAACCTTACATGGTACGTCTTACTTCCGACAAGACAATGGAGAAACAGGGTCATCTAAACGCCTTATCCGGTATTCTTTTGGCCAACTGGTGGAACGTGCTTCCCAAGACAGGTGAGCGTCTTATCACAAACGCCGAAATGAGAGATATCATGCTAAAAACTGATGACAATTTCCGGGTTCAAATCTTATGGCAAACCAAAAACTGGCTTACGGGAAAGAAAGTAGACAAGGCAAATTTGTCGACATTCCTTACGGAAGTATGGCCGAGACATAAGAAGGCAAAGAGCTCTCGGGTTTCTACTACCCTTTGTGAACTGGCATTCACAGATGCCGACACTTTCGGAAGCCTTGCCGACATCATCCTGCCTCTGGTATCTAAGGTTGATAAGCATGGTTTTTTCATATACAAACTCGATGATTCAAAAATTGTTGACCTGTTCCCAGAAAAAGTTCTGACGCTTCTATGTGCGGTCCTGCCTGACCATACCCCTGAATGGCCCTATGGAACGGGGGATACACTTAAGCGGATTGGTGAAGCAAATCCATCTCTTTTGAAAGATAAAAGGTTGATTGAATTAAGAAAACGATGGGGTTCCTGATCATAAAATGAACGCAACAGCTTATCTTACAGGATATTACGCGAGATCATCATGAACATGGCACCCTTACGCAAGGATAAAATAGAGGACACCCTCGGGAGAATTCATGAATCATAATGGCAACAACATTGAATCCCGTCTGTGGGCTGCGGCGGATGAGCTGCGGGCCAATTCCAAGCTGAAATCCTCTGAATATTCCGTCCCGGTGCTGGGGTTGGTTTTTCTGCGTTATGCCGACCATAAGTTCCAGGCGGCGGCGAAGGAACTGACGGGCACAAGCAGCGGAAGGCGCACCATCGGCCCGGCGGATTATCAGGCGCGGGGCGTGCTCTATCTGCCCGTGGCTTCGCGCTTCTCGACATTGATCCAACTACCCGAGGGGGCCAATATCGGTGCGGCCATCAACGATGCTATGCGCACTATCGAGACGGAGAATCCCGACCTCAAAGATGTCCTGCCAAAGACCTACAACCGCTTCGAGAACTCCCTGCTCAAGGAACTGCTCAAGACCATGAACTCCGTCCCCATGGACATCGAGGGCGACGCCTTCGGCAAGATTTACGAATACTTCCTCGGCCACTTTGCCATGAGCGAAGGCCAGAAAGGCGGCGAGTTCTTCACCCCCACCGCCATCGTCAAGCTTCTTGTCAGCATCATTCAGCCTTTTCATGGACGCATTTTTGACATTGCCTCCGGTTCCTGCGGCATGTTCGTGCAGAGCGCCCGTTTTGTCGAGGAACACCAAAAGAACCCCGGCGCCGAACTGAGCATCTACGGCCAGGAAAAGGTAGGCGAAACCGTCAAACTGGGCAAGATGAACCTCGCCGTGCATGGCCTGGCCGGAGACATCCGCCAGGGCAACGCCTATTACGAAGACCTGCACAAATCAACCGGCAAGTTCGATTTCGTCATGGCTAATCCGCCCTTCAACGTGGACCGGGTAGACAAGGACCGGCTCAAGGACGACCCGCGTTTTCCCTTCGGTCTGCCCCGCGCCGACAACGCCAACTACCTATGGATTCAGCTTTTCTACAGCGCCCTGAACGACACCGGTCGCGCCGGGTTCGTCATGGCCAACTCCGCTTCCGATGCCCGCGGCTCGGAACTGGACATCCGCAAGCAGATTATCGAAGCCCGCGCCGCGGATGTGATGGTGGCCGTCGGCTCCAACTTCTTCTACACCGTGACTCTGCCTTGCACCCTCTGGTTCTTCGACCGGGGCAAGCGCCAGACCGCCCGCGCCGACCAGGTGCTTTTCATCGACGCCCGTCACCTCTACCGCCAAATCGACCGCGCCCATCGCGACTGGACCCCGGCGCAGATCGAGTTCCTGGCCAACATCGCCCGGCTCTACCGGGGCGAGGCCGTCGAAAACCTGCACGGCAGCGTCGACCTGATGGCCGAACACGGTTTTCTGCCCGCTACCTCCGGGAGCGGTGCCGAAGGCAAGAACGCCAAGTACATGGATATTCCTGGCCTGTGCAAGGTGGCAACGCTGGCCGAGATCGAAGCCCAAGGCTGGAGCCTCAACCCCGGCCGCTACGTGGGCGTCGCCGCTCGTGCCGAGGATGACTTTGACTTCAAGGAACGGTTGGAGGAACAGAACGAAGAACTGGAAATCCTCAACGCCGAGGCCAGGGAACTGGAGGCGCGAATTGCCGAGAATGTGTCGAAGTTGCTGGAGGGGGAGTGATGGGCATGAGCGTAACTTGGGAGAATAGGTTACTCCGCGATATTTGCCAGAATGTACAGTATGGCCATACTGCTAGTGCCACAGACGAGCCTATAGGACCAAAGTTTCTCCGAATCACGGATATTGTCCCAGAGACCATTGACTGGCCAAGTGTTCCGCATTGTGAGATTGAACCTAAGAAGAAAGGCAAATACCTTCTAAAAAAAGGCGACATCGTAATCGCGCGAACCGGAGCCACCACGGGGTACGCGAAATATATCAAGGCAGCTCCTGAGTCGATTTTCGCATCATACCTTGTGCGACTTCAGCTCATTAACGGGGTAGATCCAAGATACGTTGGTTATGTTGTTGAATCAGATGTGTACAAGGAATTCATTCAGGCGAATTGGGGCGGCGCCGCCCAGCCGAATGCGAATGCGCAAATTCTGACGTCCTTTCATGTTCCTACTCCTCCTCTTCCCACGCAGCGGAAAATCGCTAAAATTCTTTCGGCCTATGACGACCTGATTGAGAACAACCTACGGCGGATCAAGATTCTGGAAGAGATGGCGCAGAACCTCTACCGCGAGTGGTTCGTCAAGTTCCGCTTCCCCGGCC
>JBAWYD010000085.1:0-9372 GCA_037143735.1 Deltaproteobacteria bacterium | reverse complement strand
TTATGATATCAGAAGGATATTAATGGAAATCTGCCGCGTAGCGGCTTACTTGAACAAACAGATGTACGGTATTATGAATAGTGAGGATTACTATTTGAAACAATCTCAATGGTAATAAGAAAATGGACCTCCCGCAGAGGCCCACTCTTTAGATGTTGCGTAAAGTATTTTTAATTAGCACTTCCCATCAACTGGAACGCCGCCCAATAATACGGATGAGAATATTTCTTTTTTGTTTCCAACTGGGCTGTCCGCAAGGCCTCCCGCTTGTCGCTCGTATCCAACTCCGCATAAAAACGGGCCATCAGTTGCGATGTGGCCAGATCATCCACCTTCCAGAGACTAGCAACAATGGAGCTCGAACCGGCATAAAGGAATCCCCTTGTCAGTCCCACCAGATCATCCCCGTTGGCAATCTTGCTGAGTCCTGTTTCACAGGCACTCAAGGTCACAAGGTCGGCGTCCAGGTTGAGAGAATAGAGTTTGTCCACGGTAAGCATCCCGTTGTATTTGGTGTCCGGCGCAAGCAGGAGCGCCGATTTCAACGGGGCATCCGGGTTGAACTGACCATGGGTGGCAAAGTGAAGGTAGCTGTAGTCATGGCCGTACTTGCGCAACGCTCCTTCCGTGGCCTCCTTCCTGACGAGCACCTTCGATTTCGGGCGTATCTTGGCTATCTCTGCTGCTTCTCTCTGGGCATACTCCAGATCATACTTGGGATCACCGAGACTGGGATTGCCGAAAACCAAGACACCTCCCCCTTTGTCCGTCTTCCTTTCCCGCAGATACTTCATGGCGCTGGCGCTGGGCATCATGCGGATAGTGTAACGGTCGATGATGTAGCCATGTCCGTCATGGAGGGCGTTCATGGGGAGGTAGTGCAAGGCCCCATGAAAGACGATGATAAGATTTCTCTTGTCCAATGTGCTCTCCAGGGGCTTGAACAGGCGTCTATAGAGCCTCTTTGATAGATCCATGAATTGAATCGAATTGGGAGTGTCTATGAGCTTACGGAAGGCCTGCACATCCTCAGTTAGTTTTTCGCTGCCTAGCTTTATGGTCTGCAACTTGCCATCGGACAGAATGAAGGCATACATGTCCTTATCCCGATAGTAATATTCGATCAAAGCGTCTTCCTTGGGGATCAGGGATTGAAGATCAGCAATCGGTTGAGAGGTGACTGTAACGAGAGAGGCCAATTCCGGTGCTTTGGTTTTAAGATCTTCACGCGCCTTGATTTGGATGCTGCGTGTTTTGTTCCTGTCGGCATACGCATTCTGAATGATCGCCCCTTCCTCGATGGATTCATTCATGACAAGAACCCTTCCGATCTCCTGTTCATTGCCTTCTTTCAAGGCAAAGTCCTTCTTAGAGGCAAGAAGGTCGACCAGAGCACGGGATTTTGCACGCTCTACATACTCAAAAGCTTTTTCATATTGTTTATCGATAATTAAGGCGTTGATCAGTTCGTGATAGACAGCTTGCTTGTCACCGACAAAGCCGATTCTCGCGGCCTCCGTGTCGATGGTGGAACGTCTTTCCTCAATGGATGAAATAGCCTTTTCAAGGATATTGATACCTTCTGCGTTTTTCCCAATGCGTATCGAGTGTTTCCCCATATCAAAAAGGATCTGCCAGTAAATGCTTCCCCATTGTTTGACTTGTGGATAGGAAATCAGATCCCCATAAATCTTCAGGGCCTCCTCCGGCCTCCCGGTTTCATACAACGCCTTAGCCTTGGCAAATCGAATAGGAAATTCATCGGCGTAAGTCTGTTGAATGTCGCCTGTGACGTGAGCAATGCCGATCAGGAATCCGGATAGACTGTCCTCCCCTTCTTCCAGGAATTCACGGTACCTCTTCAGGCTGAAGTAGGCAAATGCTTTCGCCTTCCTTTTTTCCAGAGCCTGGACACCCCATCCCAAAAAAGAGATCGACTCTTTATCAAGTTTATCCAGGTATAAGGCGGCCTGCTGGGGATTTTCCTTTTTCTCATGGGCGTAGGCCAGTAGCGCCAGAGCGGTAAACCGGTTCGTATCGTATCCGGAAGAACCCCCTTTGGCGATGCTGTAGGCCTTTTCGGCTTCTATAATCGCTTGGTCAATATTCCCCAACTCCAGATGCGCACGGGCCCGCATGATCCAGGGCATCGCCGAGACGGAGCCAACCCCCATGAAAAGCATATGGTCTGATTCCGATTCCAGTTGCCGCTCTAAGTCCTCCGTACACAGGAACAGCTTTTTATAAATAGAGGTCTGAAGGTAGGAATCGCAGAGCGTAAACCTCTCTCTCAGACTTAAAGCCTGTCCTTGTGCCTCCCTGTCTTCAATATACTTGGTGGCATCATGGTATCGGCCGCTCAATCGCAGATTTTCTTCTTTAGGGGCAATCAAGGTCCCGCAGCCAATTAAAAAAAAAGTAAGGAGAATCGGAAGATATAAAATCCCAATATGGAATTTCATCATGAAATAGTTTCTATCCATTTCGATCTATCATTCCGTTTAATGATTAATAGAAATATTCACGACAATTTATAAACAGATTTTTCTCTACCGAATGCTTTTTTTACTATCACGATTCGCATTAGAAATCTACTATAATTATAGAAATCAAGGGATTAACGCTTTCAGGAAGTTACGTGTCAACTCAGTCTTTCTTCTCAAAATTAAGGCATCTTGAGTAGTCTTTCACTTCGCCAAACCCTAATAACTCTAACCTTGCTTTCATCGAGACGATAAATAATACGGAAAGGCGAACAGATAATCTCTCGTAGATTCGCAATTCCAAATTCCGGCACAATCCGTCCACTTTCGGGGAAAGCGCCAAGCCTTTCTACTTGAGAAACAATTTCTCTTAATAGATTATCTCCCACGGCAGGTACCTGTTGATCTGCATACCAAGAACGAATATCATCCAGATCATTGACCGCCGAGGCAGCAAAAGTGATCTCTTTCTTACGCTGCATGCCTATTAGCTCATTCCAAAATGTTTTTTTACATCCGTCAGGCTTATTTCCTTTCCTTCTTCAATATCCATCAAGCCCCGTACAACGCCGCGCAAGAATGCCTGATCTTCTGCTTTTGCCTCATAATCTTTTAAAGATTCAATAATGGCAACACCTCTTCCTCGGCTCGTCACAAGCACAGGTCGGTGAGTTTTATCAACCTGATCTATGATCCGTCCAGGGTTAATCTTTAGATCACTAATCGGAACAACGTCTTCTGAATATTTAATGCCTGACTGCATAGTAACCTCCTGAATGGTCTTTTTGTGGTATCAATAATAGCACCTGTTAAATGACCTGTCAAATATTTTTACCACACCTATCAAGAAGGAATACCATTTGAATTCTTCAATGCATGCAAAAAAGGCAAACCCGTTGACTACAGGAAGTCAAAAATATCCCCGCCCTTCAGAAAAATCAACCTCTAAAATATGAATGTTTCAATCGCAACTCAGCAAAATGATGTAATTTTGTCTTTATCGCTTTGTATTTGGCAGGGTGAATACGGTTCATGAAAAAATGAAATGCGCCGCAATTGACGCTCCACCTTGCTCTGAGGCATCTTTCTTTTTTTAATCATCAAATTCCTTAATCTTTTTTCGGCTCAATCAACTGTGGTGACTGCTCGTTGTTGTATTGTTTCCTTGCAATGCGCTCCACCTGGGGTTTGATGTAACTGAATAAGTCGCTTACCGCAATGGAACCATCCTGATATACCACATCCTCGTTTTTGATCCCCTTGAGCATGAAGTATGTAAAAAGTCCGTGACCCTTCTCCCCATATGTTGAACTGATCTGATCTCGCGAAGCCGCGGCGATGATGGTCATATTTGCGGCCGTAACAGGTATACTACCCAGATTCATAACCAGAGGTCGGGCACCTTTAGCCAGGACAGATCTCCCGCCTGCTCCGGAAAAACAGGAGTCAAGCGCAACAACAATCTCCTTGGCTGGCAGCTTCCCTAAAGCATCATACATTCTTTTCAGTGAATAGCCTGTCTCCGCGATAAAAGACGGATCGCCGTCATAGGGGACAAGGTAAGCCCCTCCGCTTTTTGGATCGGGCGCACCGTGGCCGGAGAAGTAGACAAATACCGTACTTCCCTTATCCGCGTTATTCAGGAGCCACTTTTCAAAGTATTTTACGAAATCGACGTTCGACGCATGTTCGTTCAGAAGTGTGACGACATTTTCTTCCGGATAACCGAGGGCCTTCGTAAGATAGTCGGTGACGATCCGGGCATCATGGGTTGCATAATCGGCTCTCGGGAGTTTCTGGCGGTATTGTTCAATGCCGATGACGATCGCGTAGGCGTTAGCATTGGTCTTGACATTTATCGAAGGTGGCGTGTCCACATCGCTCGCCGGGAAGCTGACCGAGGTTTGCGGAACTGGAGCGGCCGCCGCAGGAGAGGCAACCGTTGGCGACGTGGTTCCGAGCTGGCGCGCCTCGGCCTGCTGGAGCAACCTGACGATCGCGTCATGTCCATGTTTTTTAGCGGCCTTGAGCGGTGTGTCGTATGAACTCAATTCACGCGCGGCCGTTTCGCAACAGTCAGACCCTCGATCAAGGAGCAGTTGCACGACTTTCGTTTGTCCTCTATACGCAGCCCACCATAAGGCAGTATATCCAACAGCAGGACTTTTTGCGTTGATGTCAGCCCCCCTGTCAAGCAGGAGCCGCACTGCTTCCAACTGACCCGAGGCCGATGCCGCTGACAAAGGAGTCCACCAAGCTGCCCCGAGATTGATATCGGCTCCACGGTCCAGTAAGTACTGCATAATGTCTATGCGGCCTGTGGCAGCGGCCGCTCTGAGAGCGGTGCCGTTTTCTGACGTTTCGTTGATATCCGCCCCTTGATCCAACAGCTTGCGGACTCCGTTCATGTCCCCCCGTTCGGCTGCCTCGTAAAGCGGAGCGGCGCAGCCGGCCAATAGGCCCGTCAGGATCATTAGGCTGAGCACAAACCCGAGGTAAGTTTTCGGTCTTTTCATGTTGCGCCTCTCTCAAAAAAGTCCGGTAGGCAATAAGCAAAAAAACCCGCCTTCTGAGTACGGGATTTTCGGTAATCAGTCCATATCACCTTCACGCATGGCTTAAGGCAGTTTGAATCTTTATGTTGACAATCATTTATAGCGGTTCTGTAGCACGATTTTCATTTGAAATCTACAATGTTTAGAGAGAGCAAGGGAGTCACACAAGGAAGGAAGGGATGAGAAAAAGGGGACTCGACAACACCTCTTAATCAATAGACCCCCACCTCTTTTCCTCTAAAACATAATAAGATCTGCCAAAAGGCGGTATGGCGGTAAACATCAGCTGGTGGTGGTTAGCAGACACAAAATATCTAAATTGATCAGATGAAAACGTATATTTAGCAGTTGGTATTTTTTTAAGGAACACCGGCACAAGAACAGAAAGCTTGGGCGGATAAACGCCTTTCATGAGTTTGTATTGCTCACAGGCTTTGATGATAACATCTGCCCTATTTTTTGCGATAACATTGTTCAGATGATTGGACGCAAAGACAAGAACAACCATTGTGACATAGATCCCCATAATAATGAGTCGCTTTTTCAGCAGAACACTGTCTTCTCGTTTTTTGATCGCTCTCACGACCATGAAGGGGATCGCAATAAACAATATGACCAGCGAGAGGATTCCCTGGTTAAGCACGAAAGCATCAATGATGAACAGAGAGACGGCGACGACAATCGATTTCATGACATTTGGCATTTCTTGTCCTCCGGTCATCAAAACTTGAACCAGAAAAAGACCAAGATCAGGGCAGAAACCATCACGATAATAGGCACCGCAAACCAGAATACCTTCGAAAAGTCAGAATCCGGCATCGGCGTCGGCCAATCAGTCTCCATAAATGAAAAAATAACCCCTCTCTTCGGTCGAGATTCCAGATTCCAAAGCAAGCCGGCCATGAAGTAAAGCGCCGATGATGCGAAAATATTGGCAAACCAGGTCATCGGATAGGCCCCATCCCGAATCAGGATATGAGACCTTTGAAAAACGCCCCTTCTGTGTCATTCCCGCGTAGGCGGGAATCCAGAAGCTCCTGAAAATACTGGATTCCCGTTTTCACGGGAATGACGATTTACCGAATTTCAGGAGTAATTCAAAGGTCTCGATATAAAGATCATAGGACCAGCTTGCGGAAAACATCCATAAACAGGCTGCTACAAAACCTTGTTTCATGGGAAGTTCCTTCTTGACCATTTTGTACAGGGTGCCAACAGACCAGGGCGCTGTTAAAAATGTCAACACAGACATGAATGCTGCATCGACATAATCCCACGTGGGATCTCCAGTATATGGTGCTATAACCGTCATTCCCGTGGAAGCAATTAAAAACGTGATGACCTTCCAGCGGATAAAAAGAAAACGCCAATAATTCTGACAAGAAACAGAATAGGTATTTCTATCTTTGATATAGAGAACAACGGCGAAGAGGCAGAGCAAAACCCAGCAGGTTACATAGACTGAAAAAAACGATACTGAATCGAACATCTGTCTCATTGCCCCGCGAACTGTCCGGTCTTTTTCTATAATACCGGACTATCACTTGATAGACACAACGCGCATTGCAGAACGGTTCGCACAATCACAGTCAAAGTTTTTTATTCAAGTAAATCAGTTTCTCCAGACATTACAGGTTAAGGCTATCGGTTTAAAGATTTCAGATATCTGAATCCGGAGAGAGCATCGAAAACAAAGATATAGGTCGTCACGGATTTGGAATATGTGTAGACTTTCCCTTTGTCCTGCATTACCAACTCACCCATTTTCATGAAATATTTGCTTTCTCCACCACAACTCAACTGCAGCCACTCACCTTTCTTCTTTGGTACATCTTTCATCATCTTCGCAACTTCTGAGTTTGATATTTCCTTATCCGTTGCCTGCCAGCTATCTATATCCCCATGTCCAACCAGCACAATACTCTGGCAGTCCATATCTTTAATGACTTCCTCAAGGTCATTGCTCTTTGCCCGAAAAAACCATTTTACCTTCATATTTCTGTTGTTAAAGTAGTGCGACCAGGGAATGTAGGATCCGAGAAAGGCGCATGGAGATGCCCAGTAATCATATTGCCAAAAACGGGAGGACAACCATTCTAAGAATGAATTTAATCCTTGTTTTCGTAAAGAAAGGCTTTCCTGACAATATTGGTTTCATGACCTTACCCTTTTCCTTCTCCGGCTTTGATTCTTTTCAGTATCATTATGGAAATGGAATCCAACTATTCATATAACTGTCATGGAAAGTAAAGGCTGGGTTTGATCAGATCATGGCTCTTTTTTCAGCTCCTTTAACCTTGCAAGCCGCTCCTTCACATCTTCGAGCATTTCCTCTTCTGCATCCTTATACATTTTTTCCGTCTCTTTGTACCGCCCATGTAGACGAAATATGTCTCCAGACAAAAGTGCGATTTTGGCCTCGAGACACTTTCCACTAAAAACGTTTCCGATACGCTGTAGATCCTTTTGGGCAAGAGCAATCTCAACGCTGAAGTCCTTGCCTTCTTTCTTCAGAACATCTGCCTGCTTGATGTGACTGCCGGCACTCCGCAGTAAATGATTATTATTTATCAGTTCATATTGCTGCCATCCGATCAGAGCCATCACTATCACCATGACTATCACAAAAATAGCGGACACCAGCATGGCACGTCTTTTCCTTGCAGGGTCCAGCTGTTCGCCGAAATTTGGCAGATATGCAATTGATATAATTGCGACGATCGGTCCGATGATCGGAAAGAGACTGCACACGATCATTCCGTAAAAGTGCCGGGACTTGAATGGCGCATACCCCCTGCCTTTCAGCCCAAGATAATATCCAGTACCGAGAAGAATGAGAGATATATACCAGAAAAAGCCAGAAAATATCATCACCACTTGTATCACCGCCCCTGCAATGATCAGCAGCCATCCTGTCTTCTTCATTTGTTCTTGTGTCATGATCGAAACCTCCCTTACCACACGTATTAGTCCCGCCCATTCGCCAAATCAATCATCCAATCGGTTATTATTCCATTATTTTCAGACCTGTGGACGTTGTTTCCGATGCTGCTTCCCTCTTTTATCTTGCCCTCTCACTTTCAATGGCTAACATTAAGTGAGTATATAGGCCCGTATACAAACATCCTTGACGACTTTATACATAATAAAAAGCCCCGCTCTTAATAAGAAACGGGGTTTCATTAATCAGACCATATTACCCTCACAAAAGGTTAAAGGGTTTATAAAGTTTTAATCTCTGACTTTATATATGTTTTTCGATTATCACGATTCCTGTTTGAAATCTATAATGAAAATCAACGATGGCAGTTTGAGGATTTCAGGAAGACATCCATATTTAATATTTATAGAAAATAAGCTGAAAAGAATTTGCATGTTTCCACCCGTATTCAATTCCTGCTCGTCAAATCAAGTTTGCACCATTGTACATGAAGTCTTGTCTTTCTTCTTTTGGGTGCAATGGCGTTTGCTGCTCTCGCATGGGTGCGCGAAGGAGTCAGGGTCAGGTAGATCAAGAAGCTCTTCCGTCGCAAGAAAAATTAATATTGGAAATTTAGTCTATATATCCCTCTTATGACTCTCGAATGCGCCCTGTGGAACCAGGTTTTGGGGCGTCGAACTTTGAGGGTATTTTTTCACGACCAAGATGAAGGGCGATTTTTATGTCGCCTCTCAGTTTGGATTCCAGCCGCTCCACAAATTTCTCTACCGGCGGTATATCATCGTTTCTGCGAAATGCGTCAAACAGGGCATCCACTGTTGAGGAGAACATTCTGGTAGCAATCAGATCGAGACGATTATCTTTTAGATTCCCACACCAGTCTGAAATCTTTTCAACGGTCATCATTTCCGCGGACCGTCTGGCGGTGGTGCTTGTGTCGCTGCCTGTCTTTCCATTTCCCCTCTCTGTTTCTCCGAATACTTCACTACTTTTTCTTTTCCCATCTCTTCCGGAGATAGCCACTCACATTTCCCTGTATATTGGTTACAGGCAAACCCTGAAAGACCCCCGCTAACATGAATAAATTGGTATCTGTTCGCCATTCCGTAAACAAAAATAGCCAAGACAAACAACACAAGAACCGCTACTTTAAGAAACTTGTCAAAATTCATATAAAACCCTTTCTTTGTTTGATAAGACATTACCTTTTTGTGGAGGAAGTATAGGACAAGACGATCTTGCATGTCAATGGAAAGCTGGCCACCCAATGTGGGATGCTATGCCTAAATTGACGGAATTCGCCCGCTTTTTCGGATTTCGGCCTTAGAAAAATGTTCATGGTGTCAAGAGCAAATAGACTTGTCCGGTTTTGTAGCAAATGAGTTGTCCGCTT
>JBAWYD010000084.1:0-9494 GCA_037143735.1 Deltaproteobacteria bacterium | reverse complement strand
CGTTACCTATCCCATCCGTCTGTCCTTTATATTGGCCCCTTTTATGGCTTTTGTGTCCTGGCTGGAGCGCCCCGTCGTCTGGATTCTGGAAGCGGTGTCCTCCGGGATTGTATCATTTCTTCCCCGGGATCATGCAAAAGACAGGATCGCCCTGACCGAGGGAGAATTCAGGACTCTCGTTGACACAGGAGAGAAAGAAGGCGCCCTTGATCCGTCTCAGCGGGGTCTCATCCACCGGGTATTTGAACTCGGTGACAAACCTGTCTCTGAGGTTATGGTGCCCCGGGTCGATATGTTCTGTCTTCCCGTTTCTTTGAAGATTGAAGATATGGAAAGGGAAATCATCAAGGTCCGCCACGACCGTATCCCCGTTTACGGAACAGACCGCGACGATATTCTTGGTATTTTTTATGCCAAAGATCTCCTGCACCGCATGGCGGACGGCGGCAGGCCCGCGCAAGTTGAGAAACTCCTGCGAAAAGCATACTTTGTTCCGGAAGAAAAGAGTGCGGCATCGATGCTGCGGGATTTTCAGAGCATGAGAATACAAATGGCAATCGTTGTAGACGAGTACGGCGGTGTTTCAGGTCTGGTAACTCTGGAGGATATCCTCAGGGACCTGTTGGAAGACATCTACGATGAACATGGTTTGAAGACGAACCTCTGGCAGAAGATTGACGAGCAAACCTTCCTCGTTTCGGGAAAGATGTCGATGGACGAGCTCAGTGAGTTGACCGGTCATGTTTTTCCCCTGGAGGATTTTGATACACTCGGCGGGTTTGTCTTTCATCTCTTTGGAAAAATGCCGTCAAAAGGAGAAAGTGTCTTTTTTGAGAATTATATGTTTCGGGTCGAAAAAATGAGCGGTACCAGGATCCTGATCCTGAGGGTCGAGAGAAAAGAGAAGCCGCTTTATGGATAGCATCTTCACCGTTATGCTCATTTTGTTGTGTTTGTGCCTTGAGGGGTTGTATTCGGGGGGGGAGATCGCCTTTGTTTCCTCAAATATAGACCGCATTAAGCACAGGGCGAAGGAAGGTTCCCGTTCCGCTCTGCTTGCACTGAAGCTGCTCGAGTCGCCCGAATGGTTTTTAGCCACAACCCTGACAGGGACCAATTTGTGCATTGTTACCAGTACAACCCTGACAACGGCTCTGTTCGTCACGCTGTTGGGGGCGGCTCAGGGCGCGATGGCAGCCACGCTGGTAATAGTCCCCACGCTGCTTGTGATGATTGTATCAAGAAGCCTGTTCCAGCAGCACGCGGAGACAATGGCCATCATCCTTGCCCGCTTTATCTGGTATTCCTCCTTTCTCTTCTATCCGGTGGTTTATCTCATTGCCAGGATATCAAGGGGGACGGTGAAACTGTCGACGGGAGAGACGGGTCGAACCTATTCTTATGTTACGAAAAATGGATTGAAATATATTCTTGAAGAGCAAAATGCAGACACCGATATCCTGAGCATGGAAAAGGACATGGTCAGGAACGTTATTGATTTTTCCGATGTTACCGTCGGCGACATCATGGTTCCCGTGTCGAAAATGATTTCCCTTCCCGTGACGGCTACTCTGCGAGAAGCCACCAAAATTGCGGCAGAAAAACAGTATTTGCGTATTCCCGTTTATCGCGATCAGGTTATTAACATTATCGGCATTCTCCACTACTTTGATCTTCTGCAGCACTTGCATGAGCAGACGGAAAATCGATCACATGTTTATGAGAATGAAACAGTAGAGATCTGCCTTAATCCTGTTGATTTTTATGTTCCCGAAACCAGGATCGCCAAGGATCTTCTCGTCGATTTACAGGTCAGGGGTGAACGGATGGCTGTTGTGGTTGACGAATATGGCGGGGCTGTGGGTATTGTAACGGTAGAGGATATTCTGGAAGAGGTTGTGGGAGAAATTGATGATGAATATGACAGCGGTGAAAAGCTGTATAAGAAAATCGGTCCGCGAAAATATCTTTTTAATGCCCAGATAAGTGTTGATAAGGTTCGGCATTTAATTTCTGTAGACATTCCCGACGGGGATTATGAAACCCTCGGAGGGTTTTTACTCTACAAGATAGGAAAGATACCCAGAAGGCGGGAGACGCTGAAATACGGCGATGCAATATTTGTGGTTGAAGATGCGGATGCAAAATCCATCAAGGAGGTTTTCGTCTTATTACCTGCGTCGGATGGCGACAGGGACCTGGGCAATTGATACATATATAAAAAAATTTTGATTCGCTTCGTAGACCCCATTTTTTAATAGGGACGTATAATGGTTTATGAAAGCGGATACTATTGAATCAGGTGAAGAAATGACTGAAAATAAGAAAGAACGATGGAGTGCCATTATTCTGGCGGCGGGAAAAGGAACGAGAATGAAATCGGATTTGGTAAAGGTTCTCCATGTCCTTTGCGGGAAACCGCTCCTTTCCTATTCGGTTGATATGGCGCGGGCCGTAGGGGTAGAGAAAATCGCGGTTATCATCGGGCATCAGGGAGACCTGGTAAGGGAGGCTTTTAAAGGTCAGGGACTGATTTTTGTAGAACAGCCGGAACAGTTGGGGACCGGCCATGCCGTGCTGCAGGCGAGGGATATATTCCGCGATTACGAGGGAGCAATTTTGATTCTATGTGGCGATGTTCCTCTTCTCCGGGTTTCAACTGTAAAAGATCTGCTGGCGTGTCATGTTTCGGGAGAGTCTATCATTACGGTCCTGACAACCATTCTTGACGATCCCGCCGGCTACGGTCGGATCGTCAAGGGGGGAAAATACGATTCAGTCGTAAAGATCGTGGAGGCAAAGGATGCTTCTTGCGATGAGAAGAAAATCAGGGAAATCAATACGGGTATCTATTGTGTCAACAGTAAATTTATTTTTGACGCCGTGTCGGAAATCGGCAATGATAACGCGCAGAAAGAATATTATCTTACCGATATGATTGAAATAGCCGTCAAAAGAGGATTTAAAGTCGTATCCGTGATTGCACCGGATTCTTTCGAAGTCATGGGTATTAACACGCCGGAAGATCTTGATAGAGCTTCCGTATATCTTTGATTCACATTACATAAATTCGTTTTTCAAAGGATCTTCATGAGAAGATAAAGGCGGCAAGGGAGAGATATATCTGTTAGAAAGGATATTTTCATGGAAATCGGGCGTTTGTCCCTGAAAAATAATGTGATTCTCGCCCCCATGGCGGGTATTACGAACCTGCCCTTCCGTTCTCTCGTCAGAAGGTTTGGCTGCGGTCTGGCGTTTACTGAAATGATCAGTGCCAACGGTCTCGTCAGGGGGACTGAAAAAAGTTACCGGTATCTCGGTACGGCAACGGGAGACAAGCCCCTTGGGGTCCAGATTTTTGGATCTGATCCGGCCGTCTTGGCGGCGGCGGCGGAAATAGCTACGGATCGGGGCGCCGAGCTTATCGATATGAACATGGGATGTCCCGTCAGGAAGGTTATCAAAACAGGCGCCGGGGCTGCCCTGATGAGAGATCCTGCAAAGGTGGGTATAATTCTGCAACGCGTGAGAAAGGCTACTCCGTTGCCCCTGACTGTAAAAATTCGTTCCGGATGGAATCCGCGAGAGATAAGAGCTGTTGAGATATCCGGCATTGCAGAGGATTGTGGCGTCGATGCCGTCATCGTTCATCCCCGGACGGCAGACCAGGGATTCAGCGGTTTGGCAGATTGGAGTGTCATTGAGGCGGTAAAAAAGAAATTACGTATTCCCGTCATAGGAAATGGCGATATCAGAAGTTCGCAGGATGCTTTCAGGATGATCACCACGACAGGTTGTGATGGGGTGATGGTGGGAAGGGCGGCGCTTGGAAATCCATGGATTTTTATGGATATCTTGTCCTGTCTCCGTCATGATGAGCCGGGTCAAACATTGATTCAATCTGAGAGGAAGAGGGTTATCCTGGAACATATGAATATGGAAATCCTGTATTTGGGGGAACATTTAGGAATCAGGAATTTCAGGAAGCATCTTTTATGGTACACAAAAGGTATTAAAGGCGGTTCCCTGTTCAGGCAGAAAGTGTGTAACATACAGGACAAGAATTTAATTTTAAAAGAAATATGTCATTTTTTCCATTCCGATGAGGACGTCGACAAGGTCAGCTAAAATAAGAGCTTGACTTTTTTTTGTTGACTTGGCATAATTAAAAAACGCGTAAGGTGCTATACTTTTAAAGACTTATTCGCTACTTAACCAAGCAACTTTTGTTTTCTGAGCGAATTTATGCAGGTTTTTCCAGGCCGGGTTAACAGTCGTTTAGAGTACAAAAAACCGTAAATAAATATCAGGTGTCGGAGTGGAACTCGTTAAATTTAAGGAACTGGAAAATAGAATTAAGAATCTTATCAGCGAACATTCATTGCTGAAAAAAAAGAACCAGGAGTTAGAAGAACTTCTAAAAAACAAAGGATTGGAGTTAGAAGAGGCAAACATTAAAATAAAGGGATTAAACGAGGAAAGGAATTCCATACGCACAAAGGTGGACTCGCTTCTCGATTTGCTTCAGGACATCAATGTACAGAAATAATTGAGGTCGTGCATTTTGAAAAAGTGTTTTTATATCAGAATACTGGGGCAGGAGTTGTCAGTTTTGAGTGATTCAGGGGATGAACATGTTGCAAATGTTGTCAAGTATGTCAATGGCAAGGTGGAAGAGATAGCGGGATCGCCAAATAATTTTAATACCTTGAGTGTTGCCATACTAACTGCTTTAAACATTGCTGATGAGTATATCAAATTTAAAGGTGTAGAAGAAAGTATTTACGGTCAACTGGAAAGCAGATCTGAAAAATTGATTAGTCTCATAAATGATATGAGATAGAAATAAGACATAATCCCCTGCGATGTGCGTGATTAACATTCGTTTTTTGAGCCAACACCTTGGAACCGGGGGCCTTTCCTTGTTCGCCGTGTGCATGTCTGCCAGCATCCCGTAACGGCGGGAGGTGGAAAGCCTAAAGCAACAACAGGGTGCCCACCTTATTGAAAGGTTCAAAAAGGTGGTTAACACGGCATTGGCGGGGGTCATTTTTTATATTTCCCAGTCAAATCCCCTCCTCGATATCCCTTAGCAATATTATTTTAAAAATTTACGTCGAAAGGTATTCGACATTTTTCTTTATGAGATTTTACCTTCAAATTGAAAAGCAGGGTCTGAAAAGTGTAACTTTTTTAGGGAAGGGGATATGCATGTCTGTTTACTCGTTCAATGCATATCGAACTGTGGATTTAACTTATGGGTGATCAGGAAAATGAGCCTTATCAATTTTTACATTGTGGAAAGATCAAGGGGGGTGAATAGGCTTTGATATATAACGCTATGATGACATTGGTGATGTTGGGATTGTTGGTCCTTGGGGTCCTGTTGGGATATGCTCTTAGTCGGAAGCTTTCACGGAAAAAACGGGAGTCTTCAGAGAGTCTCTCGTTAAGGATTGTTGACGAGGCTAAAAAGGAAGCCGAAACCATCAAGAAAGAAGCCGTCCTCCAGGCGAAAGAAAATCTTCTCAAGGTGAAGACGGAGTTTGAAAAGGATACGAGAGAGCGTAAAGTTGAACTCGATAATCTGGAGAGAAGACTGCGGTCAAAAGAGGAAAACATTGATAAAAGAATAGACGCGCTGTCCCAGAAAGAGACGAATATTGAAAACAGAGAGAAATCCTTGATACACAAGGAGTCTAATCTCAATGAAAAACACGACAGATTGAATCGCATGCTTGATGAGCAGAAAGAAAAACTGGAAAAAATAGCCGGAATTTCTTCCGAAGAGGCTAAAAATCATCTCATGCAGTCCATGGAGGCGGCAGCAAAGCGGGAAGCGGCAACAATAATAAGGAAGATTGAAGAAGAGACGAAACGCGTCGCCGACAAGACGTCAAGGGAGATCATTGCGTATGCAATTCAAAGATATTCCGGCGAGTTCGTTGCTGAAAACACCGTATCCGTGGTTAACCTTCCGAATGATGAAATGAAAGGGAGAATTATCGGGCGGGAAGGACGAAACATCCGTGCCATTGAGGCGGCCACGGGTATAGATTTGATTGTGGATGATACACCAGAGGCGGTTGTCCTCTCAAGTTTCGATCCAATCAGGCGTGAGGTGGCAAGAATATCTCTTGAGAGGCTGATTACGGACGGCAGGATCCATCCGGGAAGAATTGAGGATATCGTTAAGAAAGTTAGGGCGGAAATTGATGTCATCATCCGGGAAACGGGAGAACGGACATCGTTTGACGCAGGCGTTCATGATATTCATCCGGAAATCATATATCTTCTTGGAAGTCTCAGATTTCGAACGAGTTTTTCCCAGAATGTCCTCCAGCACTCCATAGAGGTTGCTCATCTGACAGGTATGATGGCCGCAGAGTTGAAGATGAATGTTAAGGAAGCCAAAAGAGCGGGATTGCTCCATGACATCGGCAAGGCGCTTGACCACAAGATTGAGGGAACGCATGCATCTATCGGAGCCGATCATGCGAAGCGATTTGGTGAATCAGCCAAAATTGTCCAGGCTATTGCCACGCATCATGACGATGGCCGAACCAATACGCTGTTGGGAGTGCTGGTACAGGCGGCAGATTCCCTTTCAGCAGCAAGACCTGGTGCACGAAGGGAAATGCTTGAGACCTATGTCAAGCGCCTGGAAGAACTTGAAAGTATTGCAAATTCATTTAGTGGTGTTGATAAATGCTATGCCATTCAGGCCGGAAGAGAGATCAGGATTCTCGTAGAAAATGAGAAAATATCCGACAATGATGCCGTTATGTTGTGCAAGGATATCATCAAAAAGATAGAAACTGATTTGACGTATCCCGGGCAAATCAAGGTAACCGTGATCAGGGAAACCAGGGTTTCTGATTATGCAAGATAGGAAATGCGGGCATGAAGATATTATTTGTTGGTGATATTGTTGGAAAGCCGGGAAGGTTGGCTGTTCGTGAACTCATCCCGGATATTATCTCACAATACAGAATTGATTTTGTCATAGGCAATTGTGAAAATGCGGCGGCGGGTTTCGGTGTGACGAGGGAAGTTGTTGAAGAATTGTACGACAGCAACATCCACGTCTTGACTTCGGGAAACCATATATGGGACAAAAAAGAAATCAGAGAATTTGTTGAGGATTATGAGACGCTTCTCAGACCCGCCAATTATCCCGAGGGGACGCCTGGCCGGGGAAGCGTGGTGATGCCGGATGCTGCAGGGATAAACGTGGGCGTTATCAACCTTATGGGGAGAATCTTTATGGCCCCCCTCGAATGTCCTTTCAGGATAGCGGAAAAAGAAATTGAAAAGTTAAAGAGGAAATCAAGAGTTATCGTCGTGGATGTTCATGCCGAGGCAACGTCTGAAAAGGAAGCGCTTGGCTGGTATCTGGATGGCCGCGTTAGTGCCGTTGTAGGGACGCATACCCATGTACAGACTGCGGATGAGAGGATATTGCCCGAAGGTACAGCTTATATAACTGATGTCGGGATGACGGGTCCGTTTAATTCAATCATTGGAATCAGAAAAGATGTCGTCTTGGAAAGGTTCTTAACCCAGCTGCCGAATAAGTTCTTTGTGGCTAAAGATGACGTTCGACTTCAGGGCATTATTCTTGATATTGATGAAGCGAGTGGCAGGGCCAGGGACATTCAACGATTGACCGTGAATTTAACCCTCTGAATAACGTGATGCATTGTTCGATATGAAACGCCCCGCCTGCCCGGAGGGACGTGTCGGTAAGGAAATTATCTATTATGTAAAGCGTTCTTTATCAATCAAGCCTGCAATAAAGGATTGCGGACCGTACTTACGGTTATGACTCTGTGGAGTGTATCAATTGAAAAACGTCTATGAAATTTTCTGCGAAAGGGGATTTGTTGAGCAGGTCTCTGATGAGATTCTGGTACGGAACCTCCTTAAGAACGAGAAAATTACCTGCTATATCGGCTTTGATCCAACCGCAACGAGTCTTCATATAGGAAGCCTTGTGCCCATCATGGCTTTGGTTCATATGCAGAAATGCGGACATCGTCCGATTGTTCTAGTAGGTGGCGGAACGGGTCTGATTGGCGACCCGAGTGGAAAATCGGAAATGCGACAGTTCCTGACGCGGGAAGATATTTCTTTTAATGCCCGGTGTTTGCAGAAACAATTGTCAACATACATTGATTTTAAAAATAACGGGGCCATATTACTGGATAATGCCGAATGGCTGACAGGTCTTAATTATATTGAATTTCTCAGGGATATTGGGCGACACTTCAGCGTAAATAAAATGCTTGCCGCAGAGAGCTATAAAATGCGTCTTGAGACCGGTCTCAACTTTATTGAATTCAACTACATGCTTTTGCAGGCTTACGATTTTCTATATTTGTTCAGAAATTACGATTGTGTCCTTCAAATGGGCGGGAATGACCAATGGGGGAATATGCTTGCCGGCAGCGATCTGATCAGAAGAATTGAAGGGAAAAATGCTTACAGCATGACCTTTCCCCTCATCACGACGGCACTTGGTCGCAAGATGGGTAAAACGGAAAAGGGAACGGTCTGGCTGGAAGAGGAGCTAACGTCTCCCTACGATTATTATCAGTTTTGGATCAATACGGATGATGCCGACGTGGAACGCTTTCTTGCGCTTTTTACCTTCTTGCCAATGGATGAGATCAGTCTCGTGAAGACACTGGCTGGTCCCCGTTTGAATATGGCGAAGGCGGTGTTGGCATTCGAGGCCACCATGATTTCACACGGAAAGGATGCCGCTTTATCTGCATGGAAGGCTTCGGCGGCTGCATTCGGTGTAAAGCCTGTCGATCTGTCCATCCTTCCATCAAGTCCTATCCCAAGGATCGAGTTACCGCCGGACGACTCAGCCATATGCAGAATCTTAAAATCGAAAGAGGAACTGGAAAGAGGGATACCGGTATATGAGTTATTTTATGAAACAAATCTCTGTGCATCAAAGGGGGAGGCCCGGAGAGTCATTGCACAGGGTGGCGCCTACGTGAATGACAGGCAGATTGAGTCTTCCGATGAAAAGATCGGGATGAATCACTTCCTTGAAGGAACAAAAATATTTATACGTAAGGGGAAAAAGAAATATTCGATTGTAGAAAGAGAAGAATAAGCCGTCTTTCTGCAGAGAAAATATTGATATTATCTAATAAAATTGATAGTTTATACTTTTATCATTTTTTTTAAAGTTTTTCCTTGACTCCCACTGGGAGAAGTTGTAGTAACCGTTTTCCTTTCTTCAGATGATCATTTAATTCTTCGGGGTGGGGAAATAGTTCTTGACAGAAAAAGTTTTTTGGTTTAGACTATATATTCTCGTTTTGAGAAGCTCTTTGGAAATTGAATAGTGGGATAATTGATTTGTGGGTCCTTTTTTTTAAGAAAATGGAGAGAAATCTCCAAGCAAGGATTAAAACTGGAGAGTTTGATCCTGGCTCAGAACAAACGCTGGCGGCGTGCCTAACACATGCAAG
>JBAWYD010000083.1:0-9549 GCA_037143735.1 Deltaproteobacteria bacterium | reverse complement strand
TCGTTAGGCATCCGCACCCGCAAGTTCACTTCTTCCCGTTACCTGTCTGGTGCTTTTCGTCCATCGCGATGATCCATCCGCCGCCCATGGCTTTGTACAGGTTGACAAGGGCTTGAAACTGGGTTCCCCTTGTCTGAACGTAGGCGAGTTCTACGCTGAACAGATTGCGCTCGGCGTCCAGTAATTCAAGATAGCTGCTGTATCCATTTTCGTAGCGCATCAAAGCCAGGGACTTGTACATCCTCAATGCCGAAACCTGATGCATCTGGGCGTCCAGCTTTTCCCTGGATTTGAGATTGTCGACCAGAGCGTCTTCCACTTCGCGGAAAGCCGTCTGGATGGATTTTTGATAATGGAAAAGTGACTGTTGCCGGACTGACTCGGCGGCCTTGACCTGTCCACGGGTACGGCCGGCTGTGAAGATCGGCAGAGTTATTGATCCGCCCCAGTTCCATACTTTGGATGACTCCTTAAACAGGTTTGACAGGTCCGTACTGGCCGTGCCGAAGAATCCCGTCAGCGAAATGCTGGGGAAGTATGCCGCCCTGGCTACGCCGATCCGGGCATTGGCGGAGATAAGATCCTGTTCCGCCTGCCGGATATCGGGCCGTCGCTCCAGAAGATCGGATGGCAGCCCTTCAGGGACCGCGGGCAGTGTAAGCTGATCCATGATCCTTCCCCGGAGAATGGGGCCGGGGTTGCGGCCGAGGAGAATGCTGATGGCGTTTTCCTGCTGGGCAATGGCCTTCTCAAGCTGTGGGATATAGGCGCGGGCCTCTTCATATTCAGATTTAACCTGACTTAACTCCAATTCCGATATGACGCCGCCTTCGAAGCGGAGCTTGAAGAGATTGAGGGATTCTTCCCGGGTTTTCACCGTGCGGCGGGCGATATCCAGTTGCTGATCCAGATTGAGGAGGGTCACATAGCTGCCGGCCACAGAGGTGACCAGGGTCAGGATAACGCTGCGGCGTCCCTCTTCCGTGCTGAGGAGGTCGGCCCTGGCCGCTTCCGAAGCCCTGCGGTATTTCCCCCAGAGGTCGATCTCCCAACTGGCGTTGAGAGCGACCTGGTAGTTATTGTAAACCGGTGAGTATGAAGCGGGAATGGGAGAATAGCCGTTTTCCGTGATCCGCATACTTTCCCCCGTCCCTTTGACGCCGGCCTGGGGGAATTGATCCGCCCGTGTTGCACCGTACCTGCCCATATATTCATCGACTTTGGCGGCGGCAATGAGAAGATCCTTGTTTTCCGCAAGGGCGATCCGGATCAAATCGTTCAGGACAGGGTCCTGAAACTGTTCCCACCAGGCTGTATTGGCAACGGACTTTGCTTCCTTCTCCTCGAAGCGCCAGACGTTCGGTTTTTCCACATCCGGGCGCTGATAATCCTTGCCGATTGTGCAGGCCGAAAGAATAAGAACCGCTAATATGAGGAGAACCCGTCGCATCTCTAACGATCCTCCCTTTCCGAAAGGGTTTCCGCCGGTAAAGGGGATGGCGGCGCTTCACCCTTGCCTTCCCCGCCTTTTTTTCTTCCGGAGACGCGTTCGCTCACGCCCTGGAGGATGTAGAAAAACAGAGGGATGAAGAAAATAGCAATAACCGTTGCACCGAGCATGCCCCCGATGACGCCGGTGCCGATGGAATGGCGGCTGTTTGCCGACGCCCCGGTGGCGATCGCCAGGGGAACGCAACCCAGAATAAAGGCCAGCGATGTCATGACGATAGGCCGGATACGGAGATGAGCCGCCTCGACGACGGCATCGTATATGGACATGCCCTCCTGTCGCCGAAGGACGGCAAATTCAAAGATCAGGATGGCATTTTTCGCCGCGAGGGCGATCAGGGTAATGAGACCAATCTGGAAATAGACGTCATTCTCAATTCCCCGGATCCAGATGGACAGCAACGCGCCGAAGATTGCGAAGGGAACGGCCATGATGACGCCGAGGGGCAGAGACCATTTTTCATACTGGGCGGAAAGAATCAGGAAGACCATCAGCAGACCGAAGATGAAGACGAGAAAAGACGTGCCGCCGGACTTCTTTTCTTCAAAGGCCTGCCCGCTCCAGGCAAAGGAATAATCAGGCGGCAGGATCTCGCGGGCGATCTGTTCCATGGTTTCAATGGCCTGACCGGAACTGTAACCCGGCGCTGCATCGCCCATGATCTTGGCGGCAGGGAAGTTGTTGAAACGGGTGACCAGATCGGGACCCGTCGTATAGTGAATGGACACAACCGCCTTCAGTGGAACCATGCTGCCGTTATGGGAACGGACATAAACCTGCTCAATGTCGGTCGGTCGGGAACGGTACTTGGGTTCCGCCTGAAGGATGACCTGCCAGAGGCGGCTGAACTTGTTGAACTGGCTGGCATAGGCGGAGCCAAAGAGGATCTGAAGTGTGTCGTAGATGTCGCTTACAGGGACGCCCAGCGTTTCCGCTTTTTCACGATCTACGTCAACCCGGAGCTGCTGGGAGGCGGCGCGGAAGGTGGACGAAACACTGTGCAGTTCCTGTTGTTTTGCCGCTTTGGCGAGAAATTGCTTGACGACGCTTTCCAGTTTGGCCGCGTCCCCCTCGCCGCGGCTCTGAATCCAGAATTCAAAACCGCCGGTGCTGCCCAGACCCGGTATGGAAGGTGGGTTGATGGCAAAGACGATAGCTTCCCGAATGCGGGAAAACTCCCGCATGGAACCGGCAATCAGAGCAGACGCCTGTTGTGACTTTTCTTTACGTTCCTCATAGTCCTTGAGGGAAACAAAAAACAAACCTGCATTCGGCTTGACCGAGGAGTCGAGCAAGCTGAAACCGTCCACCTCGACGACGTCCTGGACGAATGGAAACCGGGCAAAGATTTTGCCGGCCTGGGTATTCACCGCCTGAGTCCGATCAAGGCTGGCTGCGTCGGGCAGGAAGCTGCCCCCGAGGATATATCCCTGGTCTTCCGGGGGGACAAAGCTTGTGGGGATGTATTTGAAAAGACCGCCGCAAGCGACGAGCATGATAACGAAAATGGACAATGACATGGATGCTCTCTTGATCATCAGCCTGACGCCGCTGGTGTACCCCCGGGTAACACGGTCGAACGTCGTTTCAAACCACTTGAAGAAGCCGTGCTTTTCGCCGTGCCGGGGCTTGAGGAGAATCGCCGCCAGGGCGGGAGAAAGTGTCAGGGCCACGATTCCGGAGATGACCACGGAAATGGCAATCGTTACGGCGAATTGTTTATAGAGCTGTCCTGTAATGCCGCCGAGGAAAGCCACAGGGACGAAAACAGCGCAGAGTACCAGTACGATGGCGACAACGGGGCCCGTCACCTCCTCCATGGCTTTTTTTGCCGCCTCTTTCGGGGAAAGGCCGAACTGAACCATATTCCGCTCTACGTTCTCGATGACGACAATGGCGTCATCGACAACGATGCCGATGGCCAGAACCATGCCGAAGAGGGTCAGCATGTTTATCGAAAAATTGAAAAGAAGCATCCCGATAAAGGTGCCGATAATGGAAACAGGCACTGCCAGAATTGGGATCAGTGTGGCGCGGACGCTCTGCAGGAAAAGAAAAACGACAAGAATAACCAGGCTGCAGGCCTCAAAAAAGGTGATAACCACTTCCTTGATGGAAGCCCGGACAAACTTTGTCGAGTCCATGGCGATCTTGTAATCGATACCGTCAGGAAAGCTTTTCTTCAACTCCTTGAGGGTCTTTTCCACTTGCGTCGATACTTCAAGGGAGTTGGCCCCGGATTGCTGATAGACGGCGAGGATCGTCGTCGGTTTGCCGTTCATGCGGCTGCGGACCGAGTAGTCCTTGGATCCGAGCTGAGCCCGGCCGACATCCTTGAGGCGGACGATAGCCACGCCGTCTTTCCCCGCCCGCAGGATGACATTTTCAAACTCCCTGGGGTCGAGGAGACGTCCTTTTGTGGTGACGACGAAGGTCTGTTCGACGGGTCCCTCTGTGGGCGCCTGGCCGATCTGTCCGACGGCGAACTGCTGATTCTGCTTCTGAACGGCGTTGACGACGTCGCTTGCCGTAATGCCTAACTGGGCCATTCTGTCCGGTTTCAGCCAGATCCGCATGGCATAATCGGGCAATCCCAGGATGGACGTCTGGCTTGCGCCGGGCAAGCGCTTCAGGGCGTCGAGGACGTAAAGGTTGGCGTAATTGGCTACGTAGGCCTCATCGTACCGTCCATCGGGCGAATATATGCCGATGATCATGAGAAAGGTGGAAGACCGCTTCTGAACCTGAACCCCCTGCTGCTGCACCGACTGGGGCAATTGCGGCATGGCGAGATTGACGCGGTTCTGAACGTCAACCTGTGCCATGTCGGGATTCGTCCCTATTTCGAAGAATACGCTGAGACTCATATTCCCCGTGTTCGAACTCGTCGAAGACATGTAGAGCATGTTATCGGCGCCGTTGACTTGCAGTTCGATGGGAGCGGCTATGTTCTGGGAGACGACATCGGAACTGGCGCCGGGATAAACGGCCGTCACCTGGATCTGGGGCGGCGTGATTTCCGGATACTGGGCGATAGGCAGGTTGGCCATGGCCACGAGACCGGCGATGACAATAATGATGGAGATGACCGATGCAAAGATGGGGCGATCGATGAAAAAGTGGGAGATCATGAGTAAGCCCCTGTCATTTCTTGTTCGGGCCGGCCGTCTTCTGGGGCGCTGCCGCTTCCGGCTTTTGCCCGCCCGCCGGACCGGCGGCTGCCTGAGGTTCCGCGATTTTTACAGGGACGTTGGGGGCAAGCTTGATTCCGCCGTCTATCACAACGCGTTCATTGGCCTTCAGTCCGCCCGTAATGAAGCAACTGTCGCCATACCAGTCGCCAATGGTGATATTGCGAAATTCCGCAGTGTTTTCCTTGTCGACGACCCATACAAAATGTCCCTTGGCGCCCTGCATCACCGCCCTCCTCGGCACCGCGATTGCATTTGGGCGGATGGCGCCGTAAAGCTTCACTCTGACAAACTGGCCCGGTCTCAGCAGATAAGGAGGGGGATTGGCCAGGACCGCCCGGACAAGGAATGTCCCTGTTTCCTGGCTGAAGGAAGGATCGGCGAAGCTGAGGCGGCCCCTCTTGGGAAAGACCGTTCCGTCTGCGAGGATAATTTCGACATCGTAATTATCTCCGGAAGGAATTTTAATGTTTCCCTTCCTGGACTCATCAATTAGTTTCAGCCGTTCGTTTTCGGAGACGCTGAAGTTGACCCAGATCGGATCAAGGCGGGCCACATAGGTCAGGAGGCTGTCTGACATGGAGATGTAACTGCCTTCCTGTTTTTTCGCCTGGCTGGACGCGCCTCCGACGGGCGATTTAATCGTCGTATAGTTCAGGCTCAGTTCCGCCTGGCGGACCTTTCCCTGAGCGGCGATAACGGACGCTGCTGAAGATTTCTCATTACCCACGGCGTCGTCGAGGTCTTTCTTGCTCACGGCATTTTTATCAGCCAGAGGCTTTATTCTTGCCAGATTGGCTTTGGCCGTGTCCCACCGGGCCTGTTGCTGGGCCAGTTCTCCCCTGGCTTCCTGCATGGACGCCTCAAAGGGGCGGCGGTCCATCTGGAACATGACCTGTCCCTCTTTTACCGGGGCGCCTTCCTCGTATTTTCGCTTTTCGAGGAAACCTTCAACGCGCGCGCGGATCTCAACCTGATGGGAGCTTTGCATCTGGCCGACGAATTCAAAAACGACAGGGATATTTTGGGGCTTGACGGTAACGGCTGTCACTTCCACAGGCCCGTGGGGGCCTTCCGCCTTCTGTTCCTTATGACACGCCGGAATGACCAGAAGCGCCAGAAAAAGACATGCTCCCGGGAGAAAACGTTTGAAATTTCTTGTTATTCCGCTCATGATGTGATCCCCTGAAACCGGTATTTGTGAGAGGACTCTATCTATCTGAATCGGCCCTTTCCCTTGAAGCCGCCTTTTGTGGGTTGTGCCTCATTGATCTTCAGCGCCCTCCCTTTGAAATCTGATCCGTTCAATGCTTTTTTTGCCTTTTCGGCTTCCGATTGGTTGGTCATTTCCACAAATCCAAAACCCTTACCCTCGACAATGTTCACACTCTGCACTTCTCCGTGATTGGAAAACAGTTCCTTGAGACTTTCAATGGTAACGGCGTAATGGAGATTGCCAACGTAAAGCTTGCTTCCCTGCATAATCCTTCCTTCCGTTTTGTATGTTAATCCTCGTAAATCACGAGGCAAGTTAAGTTACGATCGATCAGGCGCTCATACGATTTGCATCAGCTGAATATCAAACGTCGGATCCTTTCCGGCCATGGGATGGTTTGCATCGAGGGTGGTTAAAGATTTCGAAATGCAAACGGTCAAGTATTTTTCTTATTTTTCCCGGTACATCCTGTCGATGACATCCCGATATTTTTCGTTGATGAATTTCCTCCTGATCTTCATGGTGGGCGTCATCTCATCTGCTTCCTGCGTGAAAGGCGTTGACAGGAGGGTAAATTTCTTAATCTGTTCGTGACCTGCAAGCTCTCTGGAATTTTCAGCAATGCGGCTCTGATAGAACTCGATGATCCGGGGATTCTGGATCAGGTCTTCCAGGGATGAATAACTGATGCGGTGTGTTCGAGCGTAGTCTTCAAGAACATTGAAAGCGGGAACGATAAGAGCGGATACAAATTTTCTGGCGTCTCCGATAACAGTGATCTGCTCAATATAGTGATCCTTTCCGATGGTGGTTTCAACCAACTGGGGAGCAACGTATTTGCCGCCCGATGATTTCATGAGGTCCTTGATACGGTCGGTAATGGTCAGGTATCCATCCGCCAGAATCCCGACATCCCCGGTCTTGAACCAGCCGTTTTCAAACGATTCGGCCGTCGCTCCCGGTTTTTTGTAATAACCCGTTGTAATCGTTTCTCCCTTTACGAGTATTTCTCCGTTCTCTGCAATCTTCACCTGAACGCCGTCAATCGGCTTACCCACCGTCCCGGGCCTGAAATGGTATCTTTCGTGACAGGTTACCGTCGCCGCTGTCTCCGTCAGTCCGTATCCATAGGTAATAAACAGGCCTATGGAATGGAAGAACTCCTCAATTTCTTTTGAAAGGGGCGCCCCTGCACAGGGAAAGAATCGGACCCGTCCCCCGACGACGTCCCTGATCTTTTTTAGAACCAGCCGATCGGCAATGAGATGTTTCAGTTTGAGATCGAAGGGAAGGGTTTCTTTTTCTTTTTTCTTCAGGTACACCTGCTCGCCCACCCCGACAGCCCATAGAAACAGCTTCTTTTTCGAAGGCGGCGCCTTTTCGAGCTTTTCAAATACGGCGGAATACATTTTTTCGTAAAACCGGGGGACGGCGCACATGACCGTCGGTTTGACTTCCTGCATGTATTCAATAATTTTGGGTGTATCATCACAGTAGTTGATAACCATTCCGCGTGATGAGGCAAAAAAACACCAGGCCCTTTCAAAGACATGAGAGAGCGGGAGGAAGCACATGGATACATCCTGATCACTGGTGTCGAGACGTTTCACGTGAGCAAGCGAGGAGTAATAGAATGTGGAATGATGAAGCATGGCGCCTTTGGGTTCCCCCGTTGTGCCCGAGGTATAGATGATTGTGGCAAGATCCTCAAGGGAAGCGTCCTCCAGCCGTCTTTCAAGTTCCTGATCCCCGTCCGATTTCCTGCCCATATCGAGGAAATCTTTGAAATAAATAGATTTTCCCCCGTCGTTCAAACGGACAGTGCCGTCAAAGACGATAATTTTTTTCAAACAGGGGGAACCATCGGAGAAAGCGACAACCTTGTCATACTGATCTTGAGAACCGGCGAAGATGATCCCTGCTTCCGTTTCGTCGATGATGTATTGGGTCTGTTTTGCCGTATTGGTTGGATAAATGGGTACGGATACCCCCCGAACGGCCATGATCCCGTAATCCGTGATGGTCCACTCCGGTTTGTTCTGGGAGAACAGGGCGACCATATCTCCTTCTTTGACGCCCATTTTTACAAGCCCTCTTGAGACGGCACGGATCTGGTCTCCCATGGAATTCCATGAAATTTCCTTCCAGATTCCATCTTCCCTGTACCTGAGGGCGATTCTTTCTCCATACATTTTGATCCGATCGTGGATCATCCGGCCTAAGTGCTTATCGTCCATCATCATCCTACCTTGCAGGGTTAATAAATATCGTCTCTGTATATGCTTTTGCGAATGGGAAGTCAAAGGCCTTTTTTATACAGGAGTTTCCTGATTTATCCTTGACACACACCGGCGCCTTCCCTATACTCCCCGAGATTGTACACGTTTATTATTGTTTGACACGTGGGTTTATTTTTACCTATAATCGCGGAATGAAAAGACTTTCGGTGGCCGAATAACATTATTCAATATGATATCCAGTTTAGACACAAGTAGAATCGCAATCATCGGACCCGGGAGACTCGGGACGTCCTTTGCGTATAAGTTCGGCAGGGATAACAAGCGGGTAACCTTGTATTATCATGATGCAGATATATGCCGGACCATCAACAGAGACCATTTGAACCCGAAACACCTGACCGAGGACCTGGCCAGAAGACTCGGAGGCATGGATAAGGTTCCCAGATTATCTTCAAAGGTCCATGCGACGAACGATCTGGAAAGGGTTATAGAAGACAACGATTTTATTTTTCTTTCTGTCACGATGAACCGGCTTCCCGATTTGCTGAATTACCTGAAGCCGCTCATCGAGAAGAAAGTCGGAGACACCTGCCTGATTTCGCCTATCAAGGGACTGACCTCTGATGAAATCACAAAAGAACTGATTACACCATCCCAGTTGATCAATAACAATTTATATAATCTGAAGCATAAATATGAAGTGGTTTGTATCGGCGGCCCGTTCTTTGATATGGATATCACCCTTGGGAATCCTGTGTGCGTTACCGTAGCCGGCAACAAGCGGACGGCGAACATTATCCGGGAGGAACTCATAAGATTCAACAGAAGAGAGCTGAATTCATATTATAATTTCGATATTGTAGGCGTTGAGGCGTGCGGTTCCCTGAAGAACATTATAGCCAACATAAAGGGCGTTACAGACTCTCTTGATCTTGGCGATTCTATACCGGGCACCATATTTGCGAGGTCCGGTGTGGAAATACGGTCTCTTTCAAAGCTCCTTGGCGGGAGCTTTCAGGCCTTTCACAGCCAGGCCGGCGTGGGAGACATGTATGTGACCATGTCCTCAGTTGCGAGTAAAAATTACCGATATGGCAGTTATTTTTACGAGTTATACAGCGGCAATCCCATAGAAACGCACCTCAAAGTCCTTGAAAGGATAGACGGAACCCCGGAAGGACCGAATACTATACGCAATGTCCATAAGTATCTGGAAAAAAAGAACATGTACAGTCCGCTGTTTCACTGCGCCTATAAAATATTTAACGATGTCGGGCACAAAAAGGACATCGCGGAACAGATCGTCCAAGCCTGTCAGTTCGATAAAAGAACGAAGGAATTTATCGGTCCCATGTCAAGAATGCTTTACAGGATACTGCCCAATTTATGGTA
>JBAWYD010000082.1:0-10370 GCA_037143735.1 Deltaproteobacteria bacterium | reverse complement strand
TTTGCACAGCTTCAGGAAGAAGCCTTAGCTCAAAAGATAGAGGTATTAGGTGTGGGATTAGACAAAGAAGTAACGGAGGTAAAAAAACGTTATAAAACAGCCATACAGGTGGAAAATGTGGAAGAACTGCCCGCCATTCTGTCCAATATTCTGGAGGAGAGACTGATCACTCAGGATATATTCTGGGAAAACATGTTAAGTTCTTCGGGGAAAGAAGAGCGTTCTGAAGACCTGACGATTCCATCCCTTCCCCGGAATGTATCGGAGCTCATGGCGACCATCTACCTTCATCAGAAGAAGCGCATTCCCACATTCAACATCAGGCACTTAAAGAGAGCCTCGGAGTATCTGGGGTTTTTGTTGGACAGGGGTTATCCTGAGAAAGCGTCATTTTTCAGAAGCTTCCGGTACGCTTTCACGGATACGCAGGATCAGCCGCAAAGAGTAAGAGAGCTTCTCCTGGAAAAACTTGCAGATATCGAGGGGATATTCCCCGACTTCAACCCCCGGGACCTGTATCCTGTGTCATCCGAGGGAGATGTTCCCGTGGCTTCGATACCCAGGGACATGCCGTCTCTGCTGGATATTCTGATAAAGAGCGCTTCCGAGCCACGACTTGAAAAAGCCCTTTCCATCCTGAAGGAACTGGTTACCTCCACGGATAAGGCATACGTCTGTATCCCCGGGCTGGAGGCATGTTTTAAGCTTATTCCCGATGAACTCATCAGGGGGGTCGTGCTCGAAGAACTGGAGGATAAGCTGGCGGATGCAAGCTGGTCGGTCCGACAACCCGCGGCCATCGCTCTGGGCCGGATATATCTTTCCCTTATCAAACGGGGAGAGGAGATAGATCCGTTCATCCTGGAAGACAGATTACAGGATGAAGATCCGTCCGTCTGCCGCGCCGTGGCCGATTCGCTGGGCCGGATCTGGTATCACCACTATCGCCGGGGAAAAATCACTCCGGAAGAACTGGAAGAAAAACTGGGGGATACGGGCTGGTCGGTCCGCCTCGCTGCAGCACGGGCCCTGGGGCTCATCTACCCCGTTCTCATCAAACAGGGAAAAGAGGTAAACATAGCCTTACTGGAAGATAAATTGTGGGACAAGAACTGGTTTGTCCGACAGGCTGAAGCCGAGGCTCTTGGCGAGTTGTACCCGGCAATCGTCAAACAGGGAGGGGAGATAGAGGTAAACGGCCTGGAAGAGAGGCTGAAGGATAAAAATATCCTGGTTCGCCAGTCCACAGCTTTGTCTCTTGGTCGCATCTATCCGGTGCTGATGAGACGGGGACGCGATATAGACTTGAGGAAACTGGAGGACAGATTGGATGATGACGACTGGTCTGTCCGCCAGGCCGCAGCCCAGGCTCTGGGCCGGATCTGGTATCACAGCTATCACCAGGGAAAAATCACGCTGAAGGAACTGGAAGGAAAACTGGAAGACCTGAGTTGGTCCGTCCGTCAGGCCGCAGCCCAGGCCCTTGGGCAGATATATCCCCTCCTGATCAAACAGGGAAGCAATATCAAACTCAAAAAGCTGGAAGAAAGATTGTGGGATGCGGACGTGGACAGATCCGTCTGCCGGGCAGCGGCCATCGCCCTGGGCCGGATATGGCCATACAGCTATCACAGAAAAAGAATAACCTTGAAGGCATTGGAAGAAAAACTCAAGGATGATAACTGGTTTGTTCATCAGGCGGCTGCGCTTGCCATGATCAACATCTACCCTGCTGTTATCAAACAGGAGAACGATCCAGAGTTAAATAAACTCGAAAGAAGGCTGAAGGACAAAGACTGGACCATCCGCCAGGCCGCAGCCCGGGTTTGCATAAAAATATTGTCTGGTTTCATCCTGGACGGCCGGGAGGATTTAAGCAATGTTTTGACTTCCTTCAACAGGATGCTGGGCGAACCGATGGTGAGCACGATTTCGGGAACCCATTCCCGCCACGTTGAGATCGGTGAAAAGACGCTGACCGTGGGCGATCTTGTTCTGAAAAGGGAAACATTGAATGAAGACATCCCTGCCTGCGTCATGACCTCCACGGGTTATCACATTCTGGAGACCCTGAGTTTCGGCTATCTGTTAAAGCACGCCGTGTTGCTCCTGGGTCCTACCTCAACGGGGAAAAGCTTCCTGATAAAGTGGCTGTCCCAGGCATTGGGTTTCAGGCATCTTGCCTATGCCATCAATCCATATACATCAAAATTTGAGCTTATCGGCGGCATCAAACCCGACAGTGAGGGGCGCTTCCTCTGGCAGGAGGGCATTATCCTGAAGGCGGCGAAGGAAGGCTTGTGGCTGGTACTGGAGGAGATCAACCTGGCTTCCTCAGAGGTTGTTGAGGCGTTGAACGACTTTTTGATCACCGGCAAGATTTCCTATTCGGAAAACGGGGAGCAGCGGGAAATATATCCCCATCCCGATTTTCGGCTCTTTGCCACGGGAAACCCCGAAAGTTACAGCCAGAGACAGAAACTTTCCGAGATATTCTTATCCAGGTTCAAGATCTTCTATCAGAAAGAGCTGTCCGAGGAAGAACTGTCCCAGGTATTGAGCTCCTTGTTCAGAATGTCCGCGTCTCTGGCCCTGCTTATCGCCCGGTTTCATATCACCCTGCAAAATCAGGCGGACAGCCGGATTATCGGCATGGGAGAAAAAGACCCCTATGCCTTTACCCTCAGGGATATTATCAGGGTCGGCAAAAGACTGGAACCTTTCCTGAAGCAGGAATCCGGAGATGAGGAATTCCTGAAAAAGCTCTTTCTGGAGTTTTTCTGTGTCTACATCGGCAGGATGAGGGATAAAGACGAGAGGGATGCTATGGTCAGCCTGCTGGATACGTATTTCGGGTTCAGGGCGAAAGAGCTGGACCTGGATGCGATACGAGCCGCGCGATCGGCGGACTTAAGACCCCTGATGAAAAGCCTGAAAACCTCAAGGGGCAGCGAATTTGTTCCCCGACAGGAGGCGGAGATATCTCCCACCCCCACACAGAAAACGAATCTCTATTTGATTCTGAAGGCCCTGATCAACCATGAACCGGTGCTTCTCGTAGGAAACCCGGCATCGGGAAAGACCACCCTGGTCCGATACCTGGCCAGAGAGCAGCAGACAAACCTTTATTTTGTCAATCTCTCCTCCGACACGGGCATCGAAGAACTCCTGGGCGGCTACATTCAGGACGGTCAGGGCAACTGGTACTATCGCAAGGGTCTTCTGTTTAAGGCCATTGAAGAGGGAAGCTGGCTTTTGATCGATGAAGCGAACCTGTCCCCTTTGTCGGAATATTTAAACACCCTCCTGGACTTCGGTTATATCGTCGATGAAAAAGAAAACGTCTGCCACGCCCACCAGAATTTCAGGCTCTTTCTGGCCATCAATCCGCCTTCAGTGCATCAATCCCGAAACCTCCTGTCCCCGGCTCTGAAATCCCGGTTTGCCGAGATCTGGGTTGACGAGCTCACCGATGCGGGAGAACTGGCCTCTTTGATCGACACATGGAGCAATACCCAATCGACGGCCCTGGGCTTCCAGGAACAGAAACTGGATAAACGAAGGGTCCGCCATACGGATGGCGCCCCCGACAAAATAGCCGAAAAGAAACCCCCCAAAAAAGGGGCAGCCACATCTGATAAGCGATATACCCACTTTACGACGTAATGGAAAACAACGTTGAAGATGCTTCTATAGAAACGATCTGAGTATCTGCTCCCACTCATTGAGAAAAATGGTTTCAACAGGTGAAATAGCGAGGCGTCTTTATGATGCCGCATCCCGTGAGGCGGAAGACCTTGTTGTGGAGGATGTCCGGTTCGGCTTGAGCTATGTCGGGGTGAGTCTCAACAATCAACACATGGGTCTGGCCGCCCTGCTGATGCATGAACTGCCGCCGGGCTGTTCCGTGTTTCCTGATGCCGGAAACCTCGCAGGAACAAGGGCTTCTTCCCTGCTGAAAAACCTTGTGGAAGGACGGAATCCCCTGGAAAAAGCCCTGGGACTGGCCACGGCAAACGCCATGATGCATCCGGAGACCGCCGGAGAAGAGAGAGATTCCCTCTCCATCATAAACCTGACCCCGAAAGACCGGGTGGCCATGGTCGGGCTCTTTACACCCATGGTTCCGAAGATCGAAGCGACAGGGGCGAAACTCTCCGTCATTGAAAAGAATCCCGCCCGGATGAAAGTTCCGGGCCGGGAGGAACGTGAAAAAATCCTCAGAGAGTGTACGGTCGCCATCATTACCGCGACCACGCTTCTGAACGATACCCTCGAAAACGTCCTTGCTGATCTGGGAGAACCACGCCATGTGGCCCTCCTTGGCCCCTCGACCCCCCTGTGTCCTGAAATCTTCCGGGGAACGCCGGTCAACCACCTGGGAGGCTCCATCGTCCGCGATGCGGATAAGATCATGCAGATCATCTCCGAAGGCGGCGGCACCACCGCCATGCGCCCCTACCTTCGGTTCATCAACCTTCTGCTTCCCAAAACTTTTTTACATCATTTGTCTTTTGCAGCATGTTTCCGTTCTCAGAGATGACTTTAGCCTGGAAAGTGACGTGGATGTACTTGTGGAGTTTGAGAAAGGGCAAGTTGTCGTATTTCGCCTCACATTGTCATTCCCGCGAAGGATGTAATCAAGTAATATTAAATAGATCTGGACTCCACCTTCGCGGGAGTGACAGGATTTTTGGCTTTTTACGGGTTCGTCAAATACAAGTCTTGATACTGGATCTCCGGAGCATTTTGTTGAATACGGATCGAAACATGCGATGTCTTGACGGCGTATTTTACCTACATGTAGAATCCGGCTGCCTTCCTGTACTACACAAATCGTCAGACTTGATGAAAATGCTGGATTTTTAATAGCAATAATTGATGGGTATCCTCTAACCTCATTAAAGAATACATAATATTCTTTACCATAACTATTTCTTGACTTCACAGTAAATATATTATACTGTACAGCAAACTACAGCAAATCATAATATGAAGTCATGCAAAAGGGGGTGTGGTATGGTTAAAATTGAAGTAGATGATGAAGTTTTTGAGAAATTAGGCGAAATAGCAATACCTTTCAAAGAAACAAATCCTAACATGGTAATTCGCCGCTTGCTGAGTATGCCAGCAACAAACAGCCCAATTTACGAAACAAATATTGTGACCAATAAGATACCCCAAAAAGAAAATAATAATATTTTATTTAAGCCTCAACTAAAACCATCAATGCTTAATAATATTGATGAACTTAGAGCTGCTTCATTAAAAACGCATCCGGCATTTCTTACTTTTTTGATGGATAAATACCTCAATACAAAAGGAAACTATAAAACATCCAATGTCGTAGATTTTATGAAAAGAGCAAACCTGCAATTGCCTAATGGATCATTTAGGAATCCTTGGATGAAAGCATCATATCGTGGCGAAAGAAATGGTCTGATAAGTTGTCAACGAACCATAGAGCATTTCAGACAGACAAGAAAATTTGGGTGCTGGGGTGGTAAAGACGTTAAAGAAAACTGTAATGCAATAAACGAATGTAAATATCATCCTGAAAATGATGAAAAAATTCAGAACAAGTGTGATTTAAGAAATGATGTAATTTGGGAAAGGACATCACCCAATTCGCCTTTTGTATATGGTGCTAATTATTTAAAGGTTATAAAAAAGCAACTCTTGAAAGGCACCACTATTCCTTTAAAACCGTTGCTGAAAATGATTTTCCCAGAAAACGGCTATAACGCCGAACTTGTTGAACGATTTAAAACAAATTTTCATTTTAATGACGAAGAGTTAAATGCCTTATTTACAAAGTAACTTAGCACACATAGCTAAAGTAGGCATCCCATCGTGGAACTTTTAATACATGGACCACCTATGGAACTCCATTTACAAAGCTTATTTGCAAATCAATATCAAAGTTTTGATAAGTACTGCAGGGAAATGGTAAGCATCAATCAATATAGGGGGGTAATGCTCAAATTTCTTCCATTTTAAAAATTGCGCTGATAAGCAATAACCGGCGTATTTCATTTTTTCATTGCTCGCTCTTGAGCATAACGGAATGAAAGCTGCTACACAAACGCATTTCCTCAAATTCGCGACTTCAAAAAATGAATGAACTCTTGGTAAAATCAAAAGTGACGACAGGCGTTGAAAATGAACGGACTGCCGATCCATCTACTGAAGCATGGAAGGCCTTCCACCATCAATTCCGGGACTGTTTTGCCCGGCGGGAGACCTTGGGTGCAGCCTTTTGATTATTGGTGGGAGTGGTTTCCCCGGTCCCAGCGGATCGGGGGGCGGCGAGCCATTGCGACGTCAGCTTAGTCCGTATGATGCTATCTCCTGCCTGGCCTCGTCGAGAAATGTCTTCCACGGGATCACCCGGATGCCGTCCGTCCGGTAGGCCTGGGTACCCCGATACACAACCGCCGGAGGTACATCGGGGTTGTCAGAGCGGAAAGCCCGCAGTCCAGAGAAGTCGTTACCGCTCACCTCGGTTGCCGATTTGATTTCAAATGCGCCGATCAGCTTGCCGTGCCTCTCCAGCATCAGGTCCACCTCGGCGCCGGTATTGGTCCTCCAGAAAAAGATTCGTGTTTCCGAGCGGGCATAGTGGAGATAACGATGAATTTCAAGGACGATGAATTGCTCGAAGAGGCGCCCTGTCAGGCGAGGGTCGGGCGGTGCAGCCAGGCGGCGGTTTACGGCGTTGGTCACCCCGGTGTCAAAAAAATAGAACTTCGGATGGGCTACCATTCGTTTGCGCTCGCTCTTCAGCCAAGGCTGAAGACGGAAACCGATGAGGGTATCTTCCAGGATTTCGTAGTAAGATTGCACAGTCCTGATCGGCAGCCGGCACTCCCTCGCGATATTGGAGAAATTAAGTAGTTCCCCGGAGGCCGATGCTGCCATCTCCAGGAAACGGTAGAATCCCCCCAGGTTGCGGACATAACCTTCCATCTGTACCTCTTCCCGCAGGTACGTTTCGGTGTATGCCTTGAGGGTATCCTGTTTCTCCGCGTCGTTTAGCCCCAGAAGAGGAGGAAGTGTCCCGAAGCGTAGCGCATCGTCCAGATTGAAATGCTCACCCAGTTCTGCAAGGGTAAAGGGGAAGAGGAGTCGCTGAACCGCCCTCCCCGCCAGGAGGTTGGCACCCCCGCGTTTTAACTTGCGGGCGCTGGAGCCCAAGAGGATAAACTGTCGGTCGGGATGCTCCTCCATCAGTGCATGGACTTCGTTCAGAAGTTCCGGTATCCTCTGCACCTCGTCCAGGACGAACCTTCGCGTATCCACTGTTCTGATCTTTTCCACGGCATCGAGCCGGTACTGGGCCGGATGCTTGGCATAGCGGGTATACTCATCTCCGTGGAGGAGATTCACCGTCCAGGTGTCATCGCCGAACTTAGAACCGATGAGTGAGGATTTCCCTGTCTGGCGGGGACCGAAGAGAAAAAAGGAGCGATTGTCCGGTAGGTCTGCAATTCTTGTTATCATGATGCAAGACTGTAAAGCACTTTTGCTGTGATGTCAAGACTTCTAAGGATGAGTACTGAAAAAATATCGTGTGCAAATTGTATTGAAATACTTTCCATATTTTTGTAGGTTGGGGGCGCTGTACATCTTATGGAGAGGTTAGGTGCACGATGAAAAGAGCGGGAAGGAACGATCCGTGTCCCTGTGGCAGCGGGAAGAAATACAAGAAGTGCTGTTTTATGAAGGAAAGTGTACAGTCAGTCACACGGCTGCTCCTCATGAAAACATCGGATGAATTGATTCCTGAAATGCTGAATTATGTTGCAAAGAGCTATGAAGAAGAAATCTTCGATGAAGCATGGGAAGAATTTAGTGGTGATGAACAGGAATGCCACTTTGATGAAAGCCCGTATAACGGAATGTTTATTCGATGGCTTTTGTTTCTATGGATTCCGGATGAACATCTGAGTGATGAGGAAGATATGATCTACCCTTCCCCAGGTACCATAGGTGCACAATTTCTTAGAAAGAAAAGATCCAGGCTGGATTCTCTTTCTGTAAAATATCTGGAGGCGGCCCTTTCAGATCCATTGAGCTTCTGGCAGATAGAAGCCGTCGAGCCGGAGAGGGGAATCATGGCCAGGGACCTCATTCTCGGAAGGGAGCGGTTCATCGAGGATGTATCGGCTGCCCAGTCTTTACACAAGTGGGATATTCTTCTCGCGAACACCATGACGGTTGACGGAGTGTGTGTATTTAATATTGTGGCTCCGTTTTCTCTTCCCGCCAAAGTCGCCGACCATATTAAAAATAAACCTTATATGGATTTCGATAAAATGGAGGAAATCGAGGCGATTCTCAGGCTTTTTGATTATGACTATGACCTGATCTGGCTGTTCCAGGATCTGCTGGACGATCTATCCAATCCATCTCTCCTCGAATTGAGCAATACCGATGGAGAAGCGATGGTATTTACGAACTCTATTTACGAGTTCAACCCGTCTGATCGCCCCGCTATCATGGAAGGCATGTCGGGAATAACGGAGTTCGAATGTGATCCGGGGAAAAGAACAGGCACGTCTCATTTCACCTGGATCGAACCATCTGCTCAACAATCTCTGATGGGAAATGTTACAAAAGGAACCATCGTGGTCAGAAAAAAATATATTGAAACAGAATGCAACAGCAAGGAACGGGACATTCTGCTGCGCGGCAAGCTGGAAAGCGTCCTTTCAGGATTGATCAGCCATAAAAAGACGTCCTGCAAGTATCCAACGGATATAGTGGCTTCCGGGAAAGCAGCCGCACCCGGTAGGAGGAAGGCGCCGCCCGTCCTCGATCTTGCGGATTTGCCGGAGGAAGCACAGGCCGGCATTAAAGAACACATTGAAAAGATGCACATGAACTGGGCGGATACGCCTGTGCCCGCTCTTGGCAATCGGACACCGAGGGAGGCAGTCAAGGAACCCGAAGGCAAAGGACAGGTTATTCGCCTGATAAACGATTGGGAGAACATGCAATCCAGAATGAAGGACCAGCCGCTTGTTTTTGACTTCAATAAATTGAGGAATTCATTGGGATTACAGCCGGAATAAAGGTAAGCAGGTTAAATAAATCTCCCACGATCCATAACCGCAATCAGAAGGTTGCGGATATGTGCGATGATGACATATTGTTGCTTCAATATATGAACAAAGGTGAGAAAATCCATGCCTGATTATACTTCGTATCTACAGAGGCTCCGTGCAGGGGAAAAAGGACTGAACCCTTTTCTGGACTTTTTCAAGATTACGCTGGAAGATCTGCAGGATGGATATGCGCGGTTCCGGATGCCGGTTCGTCCGGAATATATGCAGGGGGCCGGTTTCATGCAAGGGGGGGTGATTGTGGCCATGGCCGATGAAGCCATCGCCCACGCCATTATGACGGTTCTCGAACCTGGTACGGGGATCACCACCATCGAACTGAAAAGCAATTTCCTTGCCCCGGTTCGGGACGGCGAGCTGACTGCAGATGCCCGTGTTTTTAAGAAAGGCCGTACCCTGATCATCGGCGACTGTCTGGTTAAGGATGATAACGGTCGGGATGTCCTGCGCTGTGCAGCGACGTTTCTATCGTTTTCAGGCACAAAGGATTCTTAATGATGGCTAACCACATGATCCGTCTTTGTGAAGACAGCGAATTTGCGACCATCCATGAGATTATCAACGATGCCGCGCAGGTATATAAAGGGATTATTCCCGCCGATCGCTGGAAGGAACCTTACATGCCGGAGGAAGATCTGCGTCATGAAATGGATGAAGGCGTGGTATTCTGGGGCTATGAAGAGAGGGGAGACCTCATGGGTGTGATGGGCATCCAGCCTGTGGGGGATGTGACGCTGGTCCGTCATGCCTATGTCCGAACTGTGAGGCGGAATCAGGGCATAGGGAGAAAATTGCTTGACGCGCTTCGGGAAAAGACCCTCCATCCCGTCCTGGTCGGCACCTGGTCGGCCGCAGTTTGGGCCATTCGTTTCTATGAAAAGCATGGATTCCGGCTGGTTACTCCCGAAGAGAAGAACCGATTGTTGAAAAGATACTGGTCCATTTCCGAGCGCCAGGTCGAGACATCCGTGGTGCTTGCAGATCAGCGTTGGTTTAACCGGAAGGACATCCCGCTTGTCATGCCTTGTGGACAGGAAGCTTCAGCAAACGAAGAGGGAACAGGCAGGATACCCATTGTGTCTATCGTGGGCAGATCGAATACGGGAAAAACGACCCTGATTGAGAAGATGATTCCGGAGCTGAAGCGCAGGGGATACGTGGTGGCCACAATCAAACACAACATCCATGGGTTTGACATCGACCACGAAGGGAAGGACAGCTGGCGGCACAAGAAGGCGGGGG
>JBAWYD010000081.1:0-10599 GCA_037143735.1 Deltaproteobacteria bacterium | reverse complement strand
GACGTGGCCGACTTCAACGACGAGGGAAAGCTCGGCAAAGGCAAGGAGATGGTGGACCGCCTCTCCAACCTCGTTGCCATCTTCAATACACCGGCACTTGACTTCCGCAACAACCGCGCCGAGGGTGACGACCTGCTCGGCGATGCCTACGAATACCTCATGCGCCATTTCGCCACCGAATCGGGCAAGAGCAAGGGGCAGTTCTATACCCCGGCGGAAGTATCCCGCATCATGGCAAAAGTCATCGGCATCGGCAGCGCCAAGAGAGCCGATCAATCCGCCCACGATCCCACCTGTGGTTCGGCGTCTCTCCTCCTCAAGGCCCACGATGAAGGCAAAAACCAAACCGGCCTCGATTTGGCCCTTTACGGGCAGGAAATGGATGTCGCCACCGCCGCACTGGCGCGGATGAACATGATCCTGCACGGCTGCCCCACGGCAGAAATCTGGCGGGACAACACCCTCTCCAGCCCACATTTCAAGGAAAACAACGGGCGCCTTAAAACGTTCGATTTTGTGGTTGCCAATTTCCCGTTCTCCTCCAAAGCCTGGAGCAACGGTTTCGACCCGGCCAATGACCTTTATGGCCGCTTCGCCTTCGGGATTCCGCCGCAGAAGAATGGCGATTTCGCATTTCTGCTGCACATTCTCGCCTGCCTCAAGAGCACGGGGAAGGGTGCGGTCATCCATCCCCACGGCGTACTGTTTCGCGGCGGCGCCGAGGCGACAATTCGAAAAGAAATTGTGAGGCGCGGCCTTATCAAGGGCATCATCGGCCTGCCGGCCAATCTATTTTACGGCACAGGCATTCCCGCCTGTATCCTTGTGCTCGACAAGGAGAACGCCCACGCCCGCAAGGGCATCTTCATGATCGACGCCTCCAAGGGGTTCATCAAGGACGGCAACAAGAACCGCCTGCGCGCCCAGGACATCCACAGGATCGTGGACGCCTTCACCCGGCAGGTGGAGATTCCCAAATACTCGCGCATGGTGCCGCTATCGGAGATCAGCGACCCGAAGAACGCATTCAACCTCAACCTTCCGCGCTACATCGACAGCACTGAGCCCGAGGACATGCAGGACATCGACGGCCACCTGCGCGGCGGCATCCCCGGCCGCGATATCGACGACCTCGACAGATACTGGCAGGTTTTCCCCAGTCTACGATCCCTCTTGTTTGAGTCTGCGGACCGACCCGGGTACAGCCGCCTGAAACTGCCGATGGGCGAGATTAAAGCCGCCATCTTCAGCCATGCCGAGTTCACTGCCTTCAACGCGACCGTAACCACCCTGTTTGCGAAATGGGAACAGGCCAACAAGCCGCGCCTGAAAGGCATCGTCATCGGCAACAAGCCAAAGGCGCTCATCGAGACGCTATCGGAGGAATTACTCGCCACCTTCGGGAATGCCCGTCTGATAGACCCCTACGACGTCTATCAGCACTTGATGGACTACTGGGAGGCGACCATGCAGGATGATGTGTACATGATCGTGCAGGAAGGCTGGAAGGCCGTACTGGACGGAAAGCCGAACACCGACCTCATACCACCGACACTTATCATGCGCCGCTTCTTTGCGAAGGAACAGGCCGCTATCGAGCAACTCGAAGCGGATCGCGACGCCGTCAGCCGTCGATTGGAGGAACTTGACGAGGAACACAGCGGCGAGGATGCCTTGCTGGCCGATGCCCGCACCGATAAAGGCAAGCTCACCAGGGCGAGCGTCAAAGCCCGCCTTGCCGAGATTCAGAGAGATACCGATGCCGCCGAGGAGCGCAAACTGCTGAAGGAATGCCTCGCCCTGATCGAGGAAGAAGCAGCCGCCGGCAAGAAGGTGAAGGATGCGCAGAAGTCCCTCGATACGAAGGTTGCGGAGAAATATGGCAAGCTTTCCGAGGATGAGATCAAGACACTGGTGGTGGATGACAAATGGCTGGCTACGCTGGCCACCGCCGTGCAGAACGAGCTCGACCGCGTGTCGCAGTCACTCACCGGGCGCATCCGCCAACTGGCTGAACGCTATGCTACCCCGCTGCCAAAGCTAACCGGTGAAGTGGAAACCCTCGCCGCCCGTGTGGACGGACACCTCAAGAAGATGGGGGTGGTATGGGAGTGAAGCCCGGCTACAAGCAAACAGAAGTGGGGGTGATTCCGGAGGAGTGGGAGGTGCAAGAATTCGGAAGTCTCTACGCTGAACCTTCTCGAAACGGCATTTACAAGACCGCGGAGTTTCAGGGGCGGGGGACTCGGATTGTAAATATGGGGGAAATGTTTGGCTTTGATTTCATATCCGACCAAGAGATGAGCCGTGTAGCTCTCTCGAATAAGGAGTTGCTTGTGAGTGCGCTTCAGGGCGGAGATCTGTTATTCGGACGCCGTTCGGTAGTTCCGGCGGGGGCTGGCAAATGTTCTCTGGTCATTACGCCACAAGAGCCGCTCACTTTTGAGTCGTCAATCATCAGGGTGAGGTTGAATCAGGGGGAAGCGTACCCCCCATTTTTTTATCACTTCTTCGCGTCTTCAGAAGGCCGTTCCGTTATGAGTTCGATTGTGTCCGGGACGAATGTGAAAGGAATTCGAGCGAGCGAGCTGAGAGAACTTGAAATCCCGATCCCCCCTATCTCCGAACAAGAAACCATCGCAGGGGCACTGGAGGATATGGATGCGCTGATCGGCGTGCTGGATCGGCTCATCGCCAAGAAGCGCGACCTTAAACAGGCCGCCATGCAGCAGCTCCTCACCGGCCAGACCCGCCTGCCGGGGTTCAGCGCGGAGTGGGAGGTGAATCGGTTGGAGTATCTCATTGAGCTAATCCCTTCTGGTATTTACGGGGACGAAAAACGGCGCGATGGAACTATGCCTTGCCGTGTCGCAACCACTGCTCACATCAATGAGAACGACGCATGGAACGAGAAAGAGATGTCGGTGAGGTATTTTTCGCCAGAACAGATACGGAAATACTTGCCGACTGAAGGTGACCTCATTGTCGTGAAATCCAGCGGTTCGGCCGAGAAGATACAATCAGGCAAGATCGGCTTTGTAGATAAAGAGACAGCTGGAAAGTTCTTGTTCAGTAATTTCCTGATGCTCTTGCGGCCAACTTCGATTACACCGCGCTTTCTCTATTTTTACTTGTGTTCCTACAATGTAAAGAAACTCCTGCCAATGCTGGTTGAGGCATCAACCTATCCAAACATTCGCCTCGACGAATATATGAATCTGGAAATCCCGACTCCGAAGCCGGATGAACAAACTGCCATTGCCACCGTCCTGTCCGATATGGATGCCGAGATCGCCGCCCTCGAAGCCCGGCGCGACAAGACCCGCGCCCTCAAGCAGGGGATGATGCAGGAACTTCTGACCGGCAGGACGAGGCTGGTATGATGCCGTCGCTGGTGATGATTGAGTAATTTTACTCATCCATTGAGTAAAATGGGTATTTTCGATTGAAGTCATGTGATATAAGGATGTTATGAACTGCAAGCGGACCCTTTTAACTACCCTGTGTACGGCACTTTTAAAGAAATTGAGCAGTCATCCGATATGTGGTATAGAAAAAGCGGTGGTTGTTCAGAAAAGGAGGTTTAGACATGCTTGAGCGAGAATATAAATATTTTGAGACGATAGCTTCACAGTTGGCAATCGATCACCCCCATAAGTTTGCCGTTATAAAAGAAGAACAGGTGCTCGGAATCTATGACACAATGGAACAGGCACTTGAAGAAACCGCCAGAGTCCATAAGCTGGGCACATTCATCGTTCAACTGTGTGAAGACCGCAGTAACATTGTACAGCGGTTTCATTCCCGGGTTGCGTTTGCATGAACATTGTTAAACCACCTCCATTCCACGCCTTTACCGTCAAAGCGCAGGGTGGCCGCTTGAGGGAACTTGTGACTCAGGCCCATATATTTACGGCGCACAGCATTGTTCGCTTTTTTCATGTTACCCGGCAGGATAGATTGATTCAGGCCATATGGGATACCGGCGCGACCAATACCGTTATCAGCCGTAATTTGGTGGGGCAACTCGGCCTGATCCCTACCGGTGTCGTCACGGCACAAGATGCAAACAATTCCTATCAGACAAGCACCTACCTGGTCGATATTGGTCTCCCGAACGGAATCTTGATCCCTGATGTTCGAGTCACCGAAGCGGCTAATCTCGGAAGTTATGATCTGCTGATTGGCATGGACATCATCACGCTGGGGGATTTTACGATAACCAACGGTGTCGGAAATACATGGTTCTCCTTCAGAATCCCACCAGATGGCATGCAAATTGACTATGTGTCAAAAGCGGAGGCGATTCAAAAGAAACAGGCTCGCCGTCATCAGCACAAAATAAAAAAGAAGAAACGCTGAGTTTCTTCAACACCCAAAAGACCCACCAAAGTTAGAACATTTCTATCCACGGATTGACAGGGACTTCATGAGTACGGTCGGCCAAATTGAAAAGAAAACCCAGGCGCGCGTGGTGAATTTATTTCAGGATAGCCTGAAATACGACTATCTTGGCGACTGGACGGATCGGGAAGGCAACGCCAACATCGAGCCGAATTTGCTGCGTGCCTGGTTGAAGAAACAGCGTGTGGAGGATGTGCTGGTAACGCGGGCGCTTCATATTCTTGAAAAAACGGCGGGGGATACCAGTAAAAGCCTCTACGACCGCAACCGCGCCGTCTATGACCTGCTGCGCTACGGCGTGAAGGTGAAGCCCGACGTAAGCGAGAATATGCAGACAGTCTGGCTGATTGACTGGAATTATCCGGAGAAGAATGACTTTGCTATTGCCGAGGAGGTCACGATCCTTGGAGCAGATTCCAAAGCCTACACCAAGCGGCCCGATATCGTGATCTATGTCAACGGAATCGCGCTGGGCGTGCTGGAACTGAAGCGCTCCACCGTCTCCGTGGCCGAGGGCATCCGCCAGAACCTGGATAACCAGAAGAAGGTCTTCATTGAGCATTTTTTCTCCACGATGCAGTGGATCATGGCCGGCAACGACACCGAGGGGCTGCGCTATGGGACAATCCAGACACCGGAGAAGTATTATCTCAACTGGAAGGAACAGAGCGCTATCGAAAACCCGCTCGACCGCGCGCTGGCACAAATGTGCAACAAAACCCGTTTCCTGGAGCTCATCCACGACTTTATCGTGTTCGACGCCGGAATCAAGAAGTTGTGCCGCCATCACCAGTATTTCGGTGTACGGGCCGCGCAGGAATATGTGAAGCGACAAGAGAGCGGCATCATCTGGCACACGCAGGGTTCGGGCAAGAGCCTGGTCATGGTGTGGCTCACCAAGTGGCTCCGCGAGAACGTGCAGGATGTCCGGGTGCTGCTCATCACTGACCGCACGGAGCTGGATGAGCAGATCGAGAGGGTCTTCAAGGGCGTCAACGAAGACATCCACCGTACAAAAAGCGGCACGGACCTGATTGCCACCCTCAACGCCACCACGCCCTGGCTCATCTGCTCGCTCATCCACAAGTTCGGCGGCAAGGAGGAAGGCGAAGATGTCGGTGACATCCCTGGCTACATCGAGGAACTGAAGAAGGCGCTGCCGCCCGGATTTTGGGCAAAGGGCAACCTTTTCATCTTCGTGGATGAGTGCCACCGCACCCAGTCCGGTGAGCTGCACAAAGCGATGAAGGCCATCCTGCCCGGCGCTGTCTTTGTCGGCTTTACAGGCACGCCGCTACTCAAGGCCGACAAGCAGAAGAGCATCGAGGTGTTCGGCCGTTACATCCATACCTATAAGTTCGACGAGGCGGTGAGGGACAAGGTGATACTCGATCTGCGCTATGAAGCGCGGGACATCGACCAGAACATCACCTCGCAGAAGAAGATCGACGAGTGGTTCGACGTCAAGACCAAGGGACTCAACGACCTTGCCAAAGCGCAGCTCAAACAACGATGGGGCACGCTGCAGAAGGTACTCAGTTCAAAATCCAGGCTTGAAATGATCGTGGCGGATATCCTGATGGACATGGCAAAGAAGCCGAGGCTGATGGATGGTCGCGGCAACGCCATGTTGATCTCCGGCAGCATCTATCAGGCGTGCAAGTTCTATGAGCTGTTCGCCAAGACAGAACTGGCCGGTAAGTGCGCCATTGTCACATCCTACAGGCCATCCGTGGCAGACCTGAAGGGTGAAGAGAGCGGTGAAGGACTGACGGAAAGGCTCCGCCAGTATGAGATTTACCAGAAGATGCTGGCCGACTGGTTCAACGAAGCTCCGGAAAAGGCGGTTAATAAGGCGGATGAGTTTGAGAAAGCCGTCAAGAAGAAGTTCATCGAAGAACCGGGGCAGATGAAGCTCCTGATCGTGGTGGACAAGCTATTGACCGGCTTTGACGCGCCCCCGGCAACCTACCTCTACATAGACAAACAGATGCGCGACCACGGCCTGTTCCAGGCCATCTGCCGGGTGAACCGGCTCGACGGTGACGATAAGGAATACGGCTATATCGTCGACTACAAGGACCTGTTCATGAGTCTGGAAGGGGCGGTCAAGGATTACACCTCCGGGGCGCTGGACGGCTACGACAAGGAAGACGTGGCCGGATTGCTGAAGGATCGCCTGACCAAGGCCCGTGAGCATCTGGAAGAGGCGAGCGAGGCCATCAAGGCGCTCTGCGAACCCGTGGAGCCGCCCAGGGATACGGCTGCGTATATGCGCTATTTCTGCGCCAGGGATTCCGGCAACGCCGAACAGCTCAAGCAAAACGAACCTAAGCGGCTGACACTGTACACGCTCACGGCATCCCTCCTGCGCGCCTACGCCAACATAGCCGACGAGATGGAAGAAGCCGGCTACACCGCGGCAGAGATTGCATCTTTCAAGGCCGAAGTCGATCACTTCGATAACGTGCGCAACGAAGTGAAGCTGGCCAGTGGCGACTACATCGACCTCAAAATGTACGAGCCGGCCATGCGCCATCTGATCGACACCTATATCCGCGCCGAAGAGAGTGAGAAGATTTCCGCCTTTGACGACCTGTCACTGGTAGAGCTTATCGTGGAGCGAGGCGTTGATGTGGTGCAGGAACTGCCCAAAGGCATCCGGGACAATAGAGAGGCGGTGGCTGAGACCATCGAAAACAATGTCCGCAAGCTGATCATTGACGAGCAGCCGATCAATCCGAAGTATTATGAAAAAATGTCGGAACTGCTGGATGCACTGATCGAGCAACGCAAGAAAGAGGCGCTGGATTACCAGGTATACCTGGCCATGATCGTCGAGCTCACCAGAAAGGCAAAGAATCCCGCAACGGGTTATGTCTATCCCACTGCAATGGACACCGGCGCCAAGCGGGCTTTGTACGACAATCTTGACAAGAACGAGTCACTGGCTCTTGCTGTGGATCATGCGATTAATGAGAACCGGCAGGACGATTGGCGCAGCAATCCCTTCAAGGTCAAGAAGGTGAAACTGGCAATCAAGTCTGTGCTCCAGGATGATGAAGAACTCACAGATAAAACGTTGGAACTGGTGAAAAATCAGCATGAATATTGAAACACATCGAATCACAGTCAGCGGTATAACCGTCGCTGTGGTGAGAAAGTCCATCAAGAACCTGCACCTGGGCGTGTATCCGCCCCATGGCCGTGTGCGGGTGGCGGCGCCATTGGCAGTAAACGATGAAGCGGTCCGTCTTGCGGTGATCTCAAGGCTTGGCTGGATCAAACGACAGCAGGCGAAGTTTGAAGCCCAGCCTCGCCAGTCTCGGCGAGAGATGATCAACAGTGAGAGCCACTATTTTTTAGGCCAGCGTTACAGACTGAATGTGATCGAACACAATAGTGCCGGGAAAGTTGTGCTGCGGAACAAAACAATCATAAACCTCTATGTACGGCCGGGATCAGATGCCGAACATCGCGAGAAGGTCTTGCAGCGATGGTGCCGCGAGCAACTGAAAGCTCTGGTCCCGCCACTACTGGAGAAATGGCAGCAGACCCTGGGTGTTGAGGTTGCTGACTGGGGCATCAAGAAGATGAAAACCAAGTGGGGAGGCTGCAACGTCGAAGCGCGACGGATCTGGCTCAATCTGGAACTGGCGAAGAAGCCCGTGCAGCATATAGAATATATCCTGGTGCATGAAATGGTACACTTAATGGAACGCCATCATAACGACCGTTTTACTGCCCTAATGACCCAGTTTATGCCGCACTGGCGCCACCATAGGGAAGAACTTAACCGGACGCCGTTGGGGCATGGAGAGTGGAATTACTGATGAAAATTCCGTTGATGAAGGGAGTAATATAAACGGAGACAATAGGGATTGAGTGGGATATAGTAGTATTGAACCGCGATATTATGAAACATTATGTTGTTGTGTCGGCGGCCATGTGATAATTAAAATTCAAAAAGTTGTCGCAAAATACGTTTTTGAAAAAGCTGTGGATAGCCAAATGAAATCGGTGACAAAAATTAAAGTATTTCAAAATCATGATAATCAGTAAGATCCCAAAATTTCCCCCTCTTCTTGGGCTTTCCAACTACGCTTATCTTGCGGCCGTTCTTGTGAGCATCACATGCCTGTTTATATAGATCAAGAGGCAGTTCAATATGAACATTCAAGGGCTGCTGCTTTTCCATCTCCCATAATACAATAATAGTGCGCGATGCAAACATAAATTCCTCAATATTGAGGGGAGGTTTTTCTGATCTAAGTCTCGTAATTCTACCAACAATAATCTTGTCCGCATCTGGCTCTTCTACTGTCTGGAGCGCATTTGCTGCTACTTGCAGAACTTCATAGGATTTTTGATCAATTGTCATTTTTATCTCAGCGCTTGATAAGGCTTCAGGAGGAGGAAGTTCTGGTGCCCAAATCATTCCGTGTGATAACGCTCGCCCGTCGAGTGATTCGTAAATGTCAGTTAAAATTTCGCACATATTTCCAGAAAATCCGGTTCTATAATTCTGAATAAGTGCCTCGGGATTTTCATCTCGAACGGCATCGGTCAAATTAGCATAACCTGACACGATTCTTTCCGTAACGGCTCGCGGGAAAGGCCGCGGTAGCGGTAAACCTGGCATAGGTAGTTCCGGAACCAAATCAAGAGGGCATTCTATCGTCAGACCAAAACTTCCTACAAAAGTATGACCAAACTTGCACTTATTAGCAAACTCACGTCCGGCGCCTGTTAATTTAGCGAAGAATCGCCTTGCATCAGTCTCTGTTGCCGCTGCGAAAGCCATAAAATCTCTATATTGTGAGATAACAACTGCTGCAAAATCGAGCGACAAAAGTTGTTCCCTACCAACCGGTGATTCTACTCGTATTTTGAATATGTCGCGATCCCAGTGCGCAATATTATGTACGATTATGTCAGCAGGCTGGTCGTAGTACTGAGACAGAAGTTGCACACAATCTCGCAATCGAACAGGGTAATCAGCAAATTCCTTCTGTGAAGGAATAACCATAGAAATATCTTCGCCAAATGATGGCACAACACCTTCGAAGACCCAGAGGTCTGCATTGGCATATTTAACTTGTTGCCAGCCTTTTCTTTTTAGAAATGCAGCAAACTGGTCTGGGGTGATAGTGTCAATCAGTGATGAGTATGAAATAGGATTCATGAGAGTGCCTCTCCATCCACGACCTTCTGAAGAAGCCTATTAATTGCGGCGCAGTCTAATAAGTTAGCCTTGGGAATCTCTATTCGCTTTGTCTGTTTATTGTCTGTCGGTGTACCGGAAAGGCAACACCAATAGCAACATCGTTTAAGAATTAATTGCTCATGCGATACCGCTAACCAATCTTCCTGGTTCTCGGGAAGGCAAAGCACCACAAGTATTAATTGTGTTGCATGAGGGGTGTTGACCCTCTCCATGAGATCGTTGTAGGTCTTTGCTTCCACATCATATACGATTTGATCCCCGCGCTCAGACCAGGTAGTTGTCGCTTTGAGTTGTACATCGATTGTATGGCCTGACGGAAAGCGGCGACCATTTTGGTTCTTGACATGCTTAAGTGAGCCATCCACACCGTAGTCAATTGATGTCGACTCAAATATGTGACCAGCTTGCGCCGTAACGGCATTGAAATATGCACGGCTAAGTTGCTCTTGCTGATGTTGACGAGTTATCATTTCATCTCTCGCCTGACAGTTGATGGTTGAAATTTAATCTGAAAAAAAACAAAAATCCCATCAAAAATAGAATTTTGAAGGGATTATATTTCGTATGTGCATGGATCATCTCCCTTTAGGGTTCAGTAAAGTGCTTACCATGCTCAATTCAAGCAAATTTAAAAATCTTTAAATTTTTTGCTTACATACTCCATTTTTTTTCTTATTGCAACATAAAGTTAATTCGCAAACCCATATATTTTCCACTTCCAATCTTGGTATTGAATGAAATTTATTTTGCGACAAAACAAGATGCTTTCGGCAGTCTCAAAATTCATTCCACCTCATATCTGATTGCAATATAGTGACATATTAGTAGTAAAAAAAGCGGTAAAATAGCGGTAAAATTTGTTCCAGAAAAACGAAAGGGGTTAACTATGTGTCAGTTAACCCCATGTTTTTTTTGGCGCCCCCGGCGCGACTCGAACGCGCGGCACACGGATTAGGAATCCGTTGCTC
>JBAWYD010000080.1:0-10694 GCA_037143735.1 Deltaproteobacteria bacterium | reverse complement strand
GTGAATGATCTCATCATAGTCCTTATATCCCAGGATCTGTTCAATCCTGGAAGACTTTACCCCCATGATTTTGCGAATTTCCGGAGCACCGTAATTAGCCAGCCCTTTGGCTACGGTGATCCCTTCCATATCGACGCAGGCAACGGGATCTCCAATGGCGAAATCCCCCTCGACCCTGACAACCCCCGATGGCAGAAGGCTTTTCCCTTCCTCAAGGAGGGCCTTCTTTGCGCCTTCATCGATGATTAATCTGCCCCGTGACCTCAGGGTAAAGGCAATCCAGTGTTTTCTGCTGCTCAAATGTTCGCTTGTGGGTAAAAACAGGGTTCCTATCTCTTTCCCTGCAAAGATGTCGCGGAGGACCCCCTTTCTTCTACCGGGGGCTATAATGCAGGGTATGCCGAATGCCGTTACTTTCTTCGCCGCCAGAACCTTACTTTTCATGCCTCCCATTCCGATCGACGTCGTTTCTTCCGTAGCCGCTGATTCGATTTCTTTCGTGAACTCCTTCACCAGAGGGATGAGTTTCGCCTTCTTTGATTCCGATGGATTTCTGTCGTAAAGACCTTCAGTACTGGTTAAATTAATGAGCAGATGGGCCTCTATGGTATTGGTGATCATGGCTGCAAGATGGTCGTTATCGCCGAATTTGATTTCATCGACGGCGACGGTGTCATTTTCATTTATAACGGCGATAACCCCCCATTCGATGAGCGTGGAGAGGGTGTTACGGATATTCAGGAAGCGCTTTCGATCCGTCAGATCGCTCATGGTCAAAAGAATCTGGCCAACATGAAGGCCGTATTTTCCGAACGCGTTGGAGTACACCCTCATGAGCCTTCCCTGGCCGATCGCTGCTGCGGCCTGCTTCTGTGGCATACTTTTCAACTTGCCTGAGATTCCCATCCTGTGTTTGCCGGAAGCAATGGCGCCGGAGGTGACGATCACAATCTGATACCCTTTCTTTTTCAGTTGCGCCATTTCATCCACGAGTTGCTCGATGATTTGAAGATCCAGGCCATCTTCGCCGCTCAGAACGGCGCTGCCGATTTTAATGAGGACCCTCTTTGCACCTGCCAATATTTCTTTTCTGGTCATAATAATGATTTGTCTATTTTACGCTTAGTTTTTTTGCTATTTCGTAAATCACGGCCTGAACGCCTTCTCCCGTTGCGGCGGAAAAGGACCATATTTTTACGCCATTTTTTTCAAAGATGTCAACATCCTTTTTCATCCTTTCCCTGGTGAGGGGAAGGTCGATTTTGTTGATCGCGACAACCTGGGGCTTTTCTATAAGTTTCGGGCTGAAACACGCGAGTTCATGATTGACCGTCTCATAGTCATCCCAGGCGCTTCCATGGGATTCACCGGATATGTCCAGAATGTGAAGCAGGACACTTGTTCTTTCGATATGTCGGAGGAAACGGGTTCCCATGCCCATGCCCTCATGAGCACCCCTGATCAGGCCCGGTATGTCAGCGATGACAAAGGTTTCGAAATTTCCGTATTTGACGACACCCAGATTGGGTACGAGTGTGGTGAACGGATAATCGGCTATTTTTGGTCGTGCGGCGGAAACTTTTGATATGAATGTAGATTTTCCAACATTGGGGAGCCCGGTGATGCCCACGTCTGCCAGAAGCTTGAGTTCAAGTCGAATCCGGCGCTCTTCGCCTTTTATGCCATCCTGGGCATAGCGGGGAGCCTGACGAGTTGATGTGGCAAACCTGGCATTTCCCCTACCCCCGATGCCTCCTCTGGCAACTACGAACGATTGTCCGTTGGTCGTCAAATCGGCCAGGAGCTCTCCTGTGTCTGCATCAAGAATAAGTGTACCCACGGGAACAGATATTTCAACGTCCTCGGAATTCCTGCCGGTTTTGTTACTGCCTTTTCCATGTCCGCCGTGCTTTGCCACATGATGCTGCCTGTATTGTAGATCAAGAAGGGTGCGATGGCTGATCAAAGTGCGGACGATCACGTCTCCTCCCTTTCCGCCATCTCCACCATCCGGGCCGCCGCGGGGGACAAATTTTTCCCGCCTGAAGCTGACGCAGCCTTTCCCACCATCTCCAGCCTTTACGAATATCTTGACTTCGTCGATGAACTTCATATGTTGGTCCTGCAGTCTCTTTTTTTAATTGTAGTATCGGGATGGTAAAAAAGCAACATGTTCCGTTTGTTAATAAAACAAAAGGCACTTTGTCTAAAAGTGCCTTTCTTTCTTATCTCGCTATGAAACGGGAACTCACATGCTTGATGTCAGCAACTCATAACCGCTCCTTCGGAGCGTTCCCGCAATGCTAAATTTTACGCACATCCACGGCCGCCTGACCCTTCTGATCCTGCTTGACCGAGAACTCGACACGTTCCCCCTCCGCTAAGCTGCGAAATCCCTCTCCAGTAATGGATGAATAATGTACGAAAACATCTTCCCCTGATTCACGAGAAATAAACCCATAACCCTTTTTGTCGTTGAACCATTTAACAACTCCGGTTTCACGCTCGTCCATTTTTTTAAATGCCTCCTCATTATTTAAAAAGCCGGCTATGCAGCGTAAACGCTAACTTTCTTTCTTTTTTTATCCAGCTTTTCGTATTTCACGATACCATCGATTCTGGAGAAAATGGTGTAATCTTTTCCAAGGCCAACATTGTTGCCGGGATGGATCTTCGTCCCGACCTGACGGACGATGATGGAACCGGCGTTGATCTTCTGGCCGCCGTACACCTTGACGCCCCGCCTCTGAGCGTTGCTGTCTCTTCCATTGCGGGTACTACCCTGTCCCTTTTTATGTGCCATACCTTCCTCCGCTTAAATGGATATTTCCCTTATCTTCATCCGTGTTAATCTCTGGCGATGTCCTGTTTTCTTATGAAACCCTTTTCTTCTTTTCATCTTGAACACCATGATCTTGCGATCTTTGGTCTGTTCCATAATCTCACCGACGACTTTCACGCCGTCCAGATAGGGAGTTCCTACATTGATTTTTCCGTCCTTGGCGACCATTAATACTTCATCGAATGACACCTTGTCCCCTCTGATCCCGTTGATTTTTTCAACAGTAAGGACATCGCCTTCGGAAACCCTGTGCTGTTTTCCGCCTGTTTTTATAACTGCATACATTATTTAGAATCCTGTAGAAATAAATTTGTCGCGCACTCTATATAAAAATTCGATCATTTGTCAATATAATTTATTGCCGCCGGTGAAAAAAATCCCTGAAGGGAAATGCGTCCAGCCCGTACCGCATCGTATAAAAAATATTCTTTTCCGGTAAATGCTGTCTTTTGTCGGGGAGTTTTTGCAATTCAGGAATCGCAGTCTTGAAAGAACGATTGATATTTATAACGATTTTTTTCAATGTCCCAGTACTTGGACAGGGCAAAACTGCGCGGAAATGCCGGTTTGGAAAGGTAGGGGATGGTGTCTTTTTTAAATGACTCCAAAAGCGTCTGAAAGGTGGCCTCCTTTTCACCGTTTTTCACAAAGGCTCTTTCCATCGTGTGTTCGAAGACAATCTGTGGTCCGAAAACCTCCTTAACCATGTTGTAGTGTTCATGCTTGATGAAACAGGATGGGTCGAGGTCAACCTTCATGCTGATATAAAGTTCCACTTTCATCGTGTCGGCGGCGATGAGACGCGATTTATCCCACACTTCCACGGTCAAATGGTTGGGAAGAATGATCTTTTCAACAAGTTCCATGTGCAATAGCCATTTTCATAAGACGTTTCTCCTGCAGGGTGGAAGAGATTGCCTTTTATCATCTTTGTGCTTGACCTGCAATGGTATTCCTCATATATAGGGGCAAAAAATGATTTGCCATTCTCTATAGCAACCATCTCGACTGTGTCGGCCTGATGCGGGTAAATACTGTGCCACGCTGTGCGTGAGGGGTTTGAAGAGTCTTTGAAGGGGGGTATCCCGTGGAAAATGTAAAAATGGAAGTCCTCTTTACAACAGTGGTCATAGACAGGAGGGTGAAGGAACTGGCCGATGTGATTTCCCGTGATTATCAGGGGCAAGATCTCGTCGTTGTCGGCATTCTCAAGGGAGCATTTGTCTTCATGGCCGATTTGATACGGGCTCTTCGGATTCCCTGTACCGTTGATTTTGTCCGACTGGCAAGTTACGGATCTCAAACGGAAAGTTCTGGAAAAATCGTCGTCACAAAGGACATTGAGACCGCTATAAAAGGTAGGGACATTCTGGTGGTGGAAGACATCGTCGATACAGGACTGACGTTGTCTTTTTTTATCGACATGCTCAGAAAGAGGGAGCCGCGTACACTGAGGGTCTGCGTTTTTCTGGATAAGAGGGAAAGAAGAAAAGTCCCGTTTGAAGCCGATTATGTGGGCTTTCATATCGAGGATCGCTTTGTCGTGGGATACGGCCTTGATTTTAATGAGAAGTTTCGCTTTCTGCGGGACGTCTGTGTCATCGAAGAATAGGTAAGAATTCCCGGTTCATGAAGGAGTGTGAAAATGATTGTCCGGTGTAAAAAGTGTAAAACAAAATTCATGTTTGATGACTCCATGGTAGAGGGTGTTGGGGCATGGGTTCGGTGCAGCCGGTGTAAAAATATATTTTTTCTTGATAAGCCGCTCACAGATACAGGCATATCTCAAAGAAGCATAAAAACGGGCATGGTAGATGTTCCGGTTCAGTCCCGGGAAGAAAAGCGCGTAGTGTTGAACGATGATCTCGGGCAGGCTTTTACACCGCCGGAGACACCCCTTCCTCCGGAAACGGAACGCTTTGAAAACGTCATGGCGGATGAAATGCAGCGGGAACCGCAAATTGCAGCCATTGAAAAGGAGCCCGGCGAGACGGACAAACATTATCCCGCAGCTGATAAAGCCAGGGACATGAAAATAGATCACGAGGAAGAGGACGAGGAGGCGGAGGTTGAAGAGAAACCTGCCCGATCCCGGGGAAAGCAATGGCTGTATCTGCTCATCGTTTTTCTCCTTGGCGGCATTTACTTATGGTTTTTTTCGGAAATCGGCAGCCGCGCCGCAAACGTTGCCTCTTTAAGCATATCATCGGTGATTGATAATATCCGCGGTGCGAATCTGAAGGGCGACGAGGTCGGCCCTGCCCAAGTCGATCTCACGGATATTCGTCAACGCGTGGTCGTCAACGCGTCTCTGGGCATCATCCGGGTTGTTGAGGGGACTGCTGTCAATCAGGCGGCGCACCCCATGACCAGAATCAGAGTCAGGGGGGAGGTCGTCGGCGACGGGGGGAAGGTACTGGGTGAACGGGAATCCTACTGCGGCAATCTTCTGACGGCTGATGAACTGGCGGCCATGACGGAAGATCAGCTTCAGAAGGAGCTTTCAAATCCCCAGGGAAGCGATGTTTCCAATGACCGGATTGCCCCGAAGGGTCAGATTCCCTTCATGATAGTCTTTACCCGTGAACCCACAGGGGTTGTGAAAACATTCGTTGCGCCTTCAGGGGCGGAACGAATGCTCCCGTAAATACTTCATAAAAACAGACAGTTTGCGTCTTAAAATAACATTCACGAAAAGGCTGCGTTTTCATGACCGGAACAGCGCCTCCTCCCCGTGCAAAGGGGAATCCAGTGTATTCAATGACTTATGGATTTAGAATCAAGTCCGGAATGACAAAAAAGGATATTTTAAAAGCTCTATAGGAATGAATGAATCAGGGATGCCGGAATAATTCCCTCCCGCAGAATGACAGGAGGGAAGGCGATGACATCGATGATCGTCGATCCTGCAATCCCCGGTGTTGTTCCCCCGTCGATGACCATGTCAATGTCGTGCCCGATACATTGAATCACTTCGGCGGCCGTGGTGCATTCCGTTTCACCCGACCGGTTGGCGCTGGTGGCGGTGATGGGGTGGGACAGGGTTTTTGCAAGAGCGGTTGCGATGGGATCGCTGGAGACCCGAATTCCGATCTTGCCCTTACCCGCCGTCAGAAGGGGAGAGATGTTCGATGACGCCGTAAATATGATGGTCAGAGGCCCCGGCCAGAAATGATTCAAAAGTGTCCGGGAATTTTCGGGAATTTCTTCAACTAAAGAGCTTAAATCTTTTTTGTCTCCGATAATAACGGAAATGGGATTTCTGAAATTTCTTCCTTTGATCCGGAAGATCTTTTCGATGGCCAATTCGTTACTCCCATCGACTCCGAGGCCGTAAAAAGTCTCCGTGGGGTAGGCAATGACCCCGCCCGTCTTCAGAGTTTTAACAGCTTTCGCAATCAGGGCTGCTTCCGGTTTTTCAGGTGAGATTTTCAGGATTTCCGGCATGATGTCAGGTTTTCCTGTTTTTTTTCAATGTCTTGTGCCATTTTCTGAATGAATGCCTGCAATTTTTTCTGAAGGCTCTTGTCTTCCACGGCCAGTATTCGGATGGCGAGTAAGGCAGCGTTTTTTGCCCCCGCCTTGCCTACGGCCATGGTGGCTACGGGAACCCCGCCGGGCATCTGCGCAATGGAAAGCAGGGCATCTATTCCACCAAGGGCAGTCGCATCGATAGGGATCCCGATGACGGGAAGGAGGCTCTGGGAGGCAATCACGCCAGCCAGATGGGCAGCGGCGCCTGCGCCTACGATGATGACTTTGAGTCCTTTTTTTGCCGCTCCTTTTGCAAAGGAAGTTGTCCTTTCCGGGGAACGGTGGGCCGAGGTTAAAAAGACCTCGTGAGGAATTCCAAAATCTTCCAGTACCTTAATGGTTTCACTCATGATGGGGAAATCGGAGTCGCTCCCCATAACGACGCTGACGATTGGTCTCACTTGTTCTGTCATATTGGATTAATCCCCCATCCTGTAAAATCCTGAATTCGAATATCGAAGTCCTAAACAAACACGAAATTTCAATTTCCAAATCATAAAAAAGAAAAATTCAACTACGAGGAACTAAATATTTTAAACATTCGGATTTTGATATTATTCAGGGTTTCGAATTTAGTGCTTAGAGTTTTTTGCCTGTATTAGTGTTTGAAATGCCTGATACCCGTAAAGACCATGACCATGCCGTGTTCATCCGCCGCCTTGATGACCTCTTCATCCCTGATGGACCCTCCCGGTTGTATGACGGCTGTGACGCCTGCCTCCGCGGCCATGTCTATGCCATCCCGGAAGGGAAAGAAGGCGTCGGACGCAAGAACGCAACCCTTTGTGGGAATGATGGCCTTCATGGCGGCGATCCTGACGGAATCCACCCGGCTCATCTGTCCCGCTCCCACGCCGACCAGTTGATCCTTTGCGGCAATGACGATAGCGTTCGATTTGACATGTTTGACAATCCTCCAGGCAAAATCGAGGGCCTGGTATTCCTCTGCCGATGGCGTCCTTTTTGTTACGATCCGGGCTTTTCGGATGTCAAATTCATCCATGTCTCTATCCTGGACGAGAAGTCCTCCCACCACCCGCCGGAAGTCATAACCAGAAGGCCTGGCGCCGGATGAGGAAGGGATCTCCAGGAGCCTGATATTCTTTTTGCCGCTTAAGACGGCTTTTGCCTCTTCGTCAAAGCCCGGAGCAATGATCACTTCCAAAAAGGTCCCGGCCAATTCCTCGGCGGCCTTTCGGCCCACAGGTCGGTTCATGGCAACGATCCCTCCAAAGGCGGATACGGGATCCGTTTCCATGGCCCTCCGATAGGCCGCGGCGATGTCATCTTCTGAAGTTGCCGCACCGCAGGGATTTGCATGCTTGATGATGACCGTCGCAGGCAGTTTAAAATCGGTTACCATCTGCCAGGCTGCGTCGCTGTCCATGATATTGTTGTAAGAAAGCTCCTTTCCCTGAAGCTGGCGGGCGCCGGATATGGCAGAGGGGGTTGGACCCTGTTCCCTGTAGAACGCGGCGCTCTGGTGGGGGTTTTCTCCATAACGGAGGTCCTGCGCCTTGTCAAACTGAAGGGTAAGCGTGTCGGGGAACGTTTTCCTGTTTCCATCGGGATTGGTATGCCCGAGGTAGTTTGAAATGGCGGCGTCATATCTTGCGGTCAGTTGAAAGGCTTTTCTAGCGAGGAGATAATTGGTCGATTCGGAGATACTGCCTCCCGTGTCCTTCATCTCTTTCAGGATGATGGGATAATCCCCGGGGTCGGTCACAACGGTGACATACCGGTAATTCTTTGCCGCCGCCCTGAGCATGGCGGGGCCGCCGATGTCGATATTCTCGATGGCCTCTTCAAGGGAGGCGTTTTCCTTTGCCACCGTTTCTTCGAAGCGGTACAGATTGATTACGATCATGTCGATCATGGCGATATGGTGCTCTGTTGCGGCTTTCATGTGGGTGTTGTTATCCCGCAGGGCCAAGAGCCCCCCATGGATCTTTGGATGAAGCGTCTTCAGCCGCCCGTCCATCATCTCGGGAAACCCGGTGTAATCAGAGACCTCTGTGATATCGATTCCATGACTTCTTAACTGGGCCGCCGTTCCGCCGGTGGACAGGATTTCCACATTCAGGCTTTTCAATTCCCCGGCAAACGCGACGATCCCCTTTTTGTCTGTAACGCTGATTAATGCCCTTTTAATTTTATTCATGTTAGTTGTATGTTCCTGCTGATGTTTTTTGCGATTCACATGTGTTTGGCAGTCCCAGGCTTCAGCCTGTAGAATGCCTTTTCGTTTGATTACGCAAGCAAAGCCTTGCGGCTGCCTTCATCATCCCCTGATTTTTTGCATATTGCGGATCCTTTTTTCGATAAGCGGTCCCGTGCCGATGTCCGGTCTGTGAGCTACAGGTCCCCTGATGGCGCCTACCGCCTTTTCGGCAATTTGCTCCGCCATGTCAAGGTGATCGGCGATGCCGACCACTCCGATCGCCCGGGAGGTGCTCATGTAGAGTCCGTCTTCCCTCTTGTCTACCGAGGCATAGTACAGGCGGGCCTGTCCAACATCGCCGACCTCGATCTTTGCAGAGGTGGACTGTGCGTCGGGATGATCCTGAGGGAGACCGTAGCCCTTCGGAACAATGTATTTACATACCGAGGCCTTTTTTTCAAATTCGATATTCAGCGTATGAAGGGTGCCTTCTACAACGGCTTTGCAGACATCGACGAAGTCGGTCTTCAGCAGCGGCAGGATATTCATCGCTTCCGGGTCGCCAAAACGGGCGTTGTACTCCAGAAGCTTGATTCCCGATTTTGTGATGATGAAGCCGCCGTACATTACACCTTTGTAGTACTCTCCCGTTTCCCTGTAAATCGCATCTGCTATTTTCTGAGTTATTTCAACACCTTCTGCGACATCTTTCCTGTCCATGAAGGGCAGGGAATGATCTTCACAGGAATAAGACCCCATCCCGCCGGTGTTTGGCCCCTTGTCGCCCACAAAGCGCCTTTTGTGATCCTGAACGGGCGGAGTTGCCACAACCGTTTTCCCGTCGCACAGGCACTGGAGAGAGAATTCCTCACCTTCCAGTCTCTCGTCGATGGTCACACTCGGATGTTCTTTTAAAACCTGACGGCAATAGTCGAGGGCCTCCGCTTTAGTCTGAAAATGGTCTCCCTGTACCATAACCCCTTTGCCCCCCGTCAGGCCGTCTGGCTTCACGACGATTCCGTCCAGCTCATCGAGAAACGCTTCAATGCCTTCCATGGAGGAGAATGTTCTGAATTTCGGGTTTCCCTGGATGTGGTATTTTTCAACGAGGTGTCTCGTAAAGGATTTTGAGGTTTCAAGGCGGGCCAGACTTTTTGTGGGTCCTACTGCCGGAATGTCCACGCTTTTCAGGGAATCAACCACCCCGTTATTCAGAGGATCTTCCGGGCCGATGATGGCAAAATCAATGCGGCATTCTTTTGCAAAGGCATTGACGGCGGCAAGGTCGCTGTAGCTCCCGATGAAAATTTTTTCCGACAGCAAGGCAATGCCCGGGTTGTTGGTTTTCATATAAGAAAAGAGGCGGGGCTGACGGCTTGATTGCATGACGGCCTCAGCCATGGCATGCTCCCGGGCGCCGTTTCCAATTAACAGTACATTCACCATAGGATGTCTCCTCCTTTACAGGTCAGGGAAAGTCTGCGTTTCCGTTGAATCGCTTTAAGAATCTGCACCATTGTTTTTTCTGCTGTTTCATATCGGAAAATGAGGTTTGAGTCAAATAAATCTGCTTTCAATAAATTATTTGTCTTTTCCGCCGATAATTTGGTACATTTGAAGAAATAAAAAAATTTTGGAAATTCATATGTAATATCTCTAAAATTTGTAGCCGCAGGTTTCAACCTGCGGCTTACCGGCAAGACCCGTCCTGTGGACGGGGAGGTTCATTAATCGTCGATGAGAATCTGTTGAACATTGGATTATCTGATAACATTCAAGATTGTTTTACTGATTTTTCTGTTTCTCCTTTCGGGATTTTTCTCCTGCTCTGAGGCCGCTCTCTTTTCTCTTACCCCTCTTCATCTCCATAAGATGCAGGAAGAACGATACCCTTTTTTGTCCTCCCTCCGCAGCTTGCTGGATTATCCCAAGCGCCTGCTCATTACCCTCATCGTGGGGAATGAGGCCGTTAATATTGCTCTGTCTGTTCTGACGGCGTCCCTGTTCATCCAGTGGCTGGGAATTGACGGCCAGTGGGTGTCCATTGCGGCTACGACCCTTCTGCTTCTGGTTTTTTGTGAGGCTGTTCCGAAAACCTTTGGCGTTACCTATCCCATCCGTCTGTCCTTTATATTGGCCCCTTTTATGGCTTTTGTG
>JBAWYD010000079.1:0-10794 GCA_037143735.1 Deltaproteobacteria bacterium | reverse complement strand
GCTATGACGGTACCTGAACGTTCATTAAAGATATCGTGGCTCAAGATCATGACAGGACGCAAGCCTGCCTGCTCATGGCCTCGCACAGGATTCAAATCCGCCCAGCGAATCTCGCCTCTCAGTATTCCGGCCATTGGCTCACATCCTCAGCTAACCCTTCTTCTGCCATCGCCCTTTCAAATGCCGGTTCGAGTTTGGCGCATTCCATCGATAGTCGGCTGCGCTTCATTCGGGCGAGTTTCTCGCCGACAGCTTCCTGAATTGCCTGGCTGCGATTTTGAAAAACGTGTTCGCCGACCAGCCTGTCCAATTCGCCGATAAACTCTTCGTCCAATGTAATCGCAATCTTTGCTTTACCCATATTAGCCTCCCGTCTTCTGGTATTACATTATATCATACCAGCAGCGAGGTAAACAATTTTTTTCTATTCTTTCAGCGCAACAGTGTACCAAAAAATATCCGGTTAGTAATAGCAGATTCCCTATTCATCTTGACTTACAACCGGATATTTTGCAAGGTATTGACTATAATCCACGAAGGGCGTTCTCTTCGATGAACGCGAAAGAAGCCGTGCGCAAGAGATAAATTGCTCCAGGAGAAATAACTTTGTTTGAACAAACATTCAAGAATATTGACGATATCCTGCATAAAGACGCCGGTTGCGGCAGTGAGCTGGATTATGTGGAGCAGACCTCATGGATACTTTTTCTGAAATATCTGGATGATTTTGAGGAGGACAAGAAAACGGCGGCAGAGCTGTCGGGCAAGCCTTATTCAGGCATTATCAGCCCGGAGTACCGCTGGGAAGTCTGGGCAGTGCCCAAAGGCAAGGACGGTAAAATCGACCATCACCAGGCGCTCACAGGCGATGACCTGAAAGACTTTGTTGACCGCAAGCTGTTTCCCTACCTGAAAAGGTTCAAGACATCCGCCGAAAGCGCCGCCACCATCGAATACAAGATCGGCGAGATATTCAGCGAGCTGAAAAACAAGATTCAGAGCGGCTACAACCTGCGGGAAGTCATCAACCGGATTGACGAACTCCGCTTCCGTTCCCATGCAGAAAAGCATGAGATGTCGCACCTTTACGAAGATAAAATCAAGAACATGGGGAACGCGGGCAGAAACGGCGGCGAATACTACACGCCCCGTCCGCTCATCAAAACAATCGTGAAAGTAGTTGCCCCCGCCATCGGCGATAAGGTTTACGACGGCGCGGTCGGTTCGGCGGGTTTCCTAGCGGAGGCGTTCCAATATCTAAAAACGAGCAAGAACCTGACCACCAGGGATGCGGAGACCCTGCAAAAGAGCACTTTCTACGGCAAGGAAAAGAAATCGCTGGCCTACATCATCGGCATCATGAACATGATTCTGCACGGCATCGAAGCGCCCAATATCGTGCATACCAACACGCTGGCCGAAAACATGGCCGACATCCAGGAAAAAGACCGCTACGACGTCATCCTGGCCAATCCCCCCTTTGGCGGCAAGGAACGCGCCGAGGTACAGCAGAACTTCCCCATCAAGACCGGCGAGACCGCGTTTCTTTTCCTCCAGCATTTCATCAAAATCCTCAAAGCGGGCGGCCGCGCCGGCGTGGTGATCAAAAACACCTTTCTTTCCAATACGGACAATGCCTCCGTCAGCCTGCGTAAACTGCTCTTGGAGAGCGCCAACCTGCATACGGTGCTGGATCTGCCCGGCGGCGTCTTCGCCGGTGCAGGCGTCAAAACCGTAGTGCTCTTTTTTGAAAAAGGCGCTCCGACTCAAAACGTCTGGTTTTATCAGCTCAATCTGGACAGAAACCTCGGCAAAACCAACCCGCTGAACGAAAACGATCTGGCGGAGTTTGTGCGGTTGCAGAAAACCAGAGCCGATTCGGAAAACTCCTGGTCGGTAAGCATGGCCGATGTGGACAAAACGACCTACGACCTGTCAGTGAAGAATCCGAATAAAAAGGATGAAACGGCGCTCCGAGAACCGCAGGAGATACTGGATGAGATGAAGCGGCTTGATGAAGAAACCGCGGAAATCCTGAGTGCGATCAGGGAACTGGTATAGGGGAAGGCTATGATAACGCTCCGTTCAACACCGTTCATCCTGAGCCTGTCGAAGGACCCGAGCTGCAAGCCGGTCGAACAGTCGAAGAGCGATTACCGGAGGAACGATTGATGGCCTTCTGGGTGTATATCCTCCGTTGTGCCGACGGCAGCTACTACACCGGTCACACCGACAACCTTGAAAAGCGGATCAGCGAACACACCACCGGTGCAATCGTCAGTTGCTACACGTTCAGGCGCCGACCGATAGCACTGGTTTTTACCCAGGAATTCACAACACGCGAGGAAGCTCTATCATCGGAGCAACAAATCAAAGGGTGGAACCGCAAGAAGAAGGAAGCCATGATGCGCGGCGACTGGGCAGAGGTATCCCGCCTCGCCCGATCGCCTAATACCGTTCCTCCCCTCGTTCCTCCCCCCGTTCCTCCTGAGCCCGTCGAAGGACTGGAGCTGCGAGCCTGCCGAGCAGTCGAAGGACTTGAATTTGTTGAAAGCCCTGAGACGTCCGTTCATGGTTCGACAAGCTCACCACGAACGGAAAAGGCGCTGGTATGAAGAATTGGGAAGTGAAGAGGCTGTGGGAGGTCTGCAAAGTTTTTGCCGATGGTGATTGGATTGAGAGCAAAGATCAGTCTTTGGATGGTATCCGTTTGATCCAAACGGGTAATGTTGGCAATGGATTATTTAAAGACAGGGGTGAAAAAGCTCGATATATTTCAGAAATAACATTTGATAGACTGAGATGCACTGAGATATTTGAAGGTGATTGCTTAATATCCAGATTGCCAGATCCCGTAGGTAGGTCTTGTATTTTGCCTAATACTGGTCAAAAAATGATTACTGCGGTTGATTGTACTATTGTGCGTTTCGATTCAAAAAAAGTTGCTCCTCATTTTTTTAATTACTACTCGCAGTCGAATCAATATTTGAATGATGTTGAGCGCGAAACAACAGGAACAACGAGGAAAAGAATTAGTAGAAAGAGTTTAGGTGAAATCTCAACCCCCGTTCCCCCGCTCCCAGAACAGCAGCGCATCGTTGTCATTTTGGATGAGGCTTTTGCCGCCATCGCTACGGCCAAGAAAAACGCCGAAAAGAATCTGAAAAACGCCCGTGAGCTTTTTGAATCGTATCTCCAGAGTGTCTTTGCCAATCCGGGTGACGGGTGGGAGGAGAAGAATCTGGGGGAAGTTTGTTTAATAAAACCGCCCAAAAGCGAGGTGCGAAAACAGCTTGTCAGTTCTGATTTAGTTTCCTTTGTGCCAATGGAAAACTTAGGAATTGGCTCGAAGTATTTGGTTGCCAGCCAAGTTAGACCATTGGAAGACGTCGCTGGAAGCTACACCTATTTTGCAGAAGAGGATGTCCTATTAGCGAAAATAACACCGTGCTTTGAAAACGGAAAATTGGGCATAGCCCGGAACCTGAGCAATGGCGTCGGCTTTGGTTCAAGCGAGTATATTGTATTCAGGACAACCGAATCTTTGCACAACGAATTTTTGTACTACTTCCTTTCTCGTGAGCAATTCAGGGAAGAAGGTGCACAAAGAATGAGCGGTGCCGTTGGACATAAGAGAGTGGCTAAAGAGTTCATCGAGAATTATCCAATCCGACTCCCGCCCCTCCCCGAACAACGCGCCATCGTTGCCAAACTCGACGCGCTTTCCGTCGAAACCAAAAAGCTCGAAGCCATCTACTGGCAAAAGCTGGCCGATCTGGAGGAACTGAAAAAATCGGTCTTGCAAAAGGCATTTGCGGGGGAGTTGTAGCCCATAACCGTGAAAATCGCCCCTTTTTTCGCATTTTTCACGATTATGTTGACAAAAACGTGAATAAGTTGTTAATGAGGCTATGGCAAAAACATTACATGTTTTCACGACAATCAATCGCTTACGGGAGCGGTATTATATCGCCTCCGTCGGCAAGCAATCGCTTCTCACCTTATTGAGTGAAGCGGAGGTTGCCGAGCAAGTGTATAACTCCAACGCCATCGAGAACAGCACCCTCACTTTAGAAGAAACAGAGAAAATTCTTTTACAAATAAATTTAGATAGATACATAACTGAAAGAGAAATTTTTGAAGCAAAAAACCTCGCGCGGGTAGTTTCTTATATCAATACAAAAGCCAGTGAACAAGAGCTTACCCTTGAGGTTATTCTGTTGCTTCACAAAATGCTGATAGCAAATATCCGGGATGATATAGCCGGCAGATTTCGTCAGGCCGGTGAGTGGGTCAGGGTTGCCAACCACATAGCGCCGGACCCCAAAGAAGTAGTAAAGAGATTGGAACAAATGCTTGCCGCGTATAACGCCAACAGCCGTGAAAATATTATAAAACGTATTGCGCTGCTGCATCTTGCCTTTGAATACACCCACCCCTTTGTTGACGGCAATGGCCGTATCGGCAGGGTCATCAATAATTACCTGCTGATCCGGGAAGGCTTTGTGCCCGTGAATATCAAATTCATTGATCGCAAGATGTATTACTCAGCATTTCAGGAATTTGAAAAAAAAGGCGCTGCCAACATCATGGAGGAAATAGTCGGCAAGGCGCTGACGAACAGTTATCATAAGAGACTTGCGTATCTGGAAGGCGCGCACATCATGACGCTTGCTGAATATGCAAAAAAGAATAAATTATCACACTCTAATTTGATAAATAAAGCCAATCGCCAAACCATAGAAGCTTTTCTTGAAAAAGGCGTTTGGAAAATTGGAGATCACAACCCATGAACGAAGCGGAAACCAGAGCGGAACTGATTGATCCGAAGCTGAAGGAAAGCGGCTGGGGAGTGGCGGAAGGCTCTAAAATCCTTCGGGAATACCCGATCACGGCCGGTAAAATCCAGACCGGCGGCGGGCGTGCCAAGCCGCTGATCGCCGATTATGTACTGGTGCATCAGGGGCGCAAACTCGCCGCGATCGAGGCCAAAAGCGCTGAGCAGGCCGTGGGCGAAGGGGTGGCGCAGGCCAAGAACTACGCTGAAAAAATGCACCTGGATACGACTTTTTCCAGCAACGGCAAAGAAATTTATCAGATCTGCATGAAAACCGGCACGGAAGGCCTGATAGCCGTTTTTCCCACGCCGGATGAACTCTGGAACAAAACCTTCGCTGCGCACAACCACTGGAGGGACAATTTTAATCAGGTGCCGTTTGAAGACGTGGGCGGCACCAAAACTGCGCGCTACTACCAGGAAATCGCAGTAAACAATACGATGGCCGCCATTGCCGAGGAAAAACAGCGCATTCTGCTCACATTGGCGACCGGCACGGGAAAAACCTTCATCGCCTTTCAGATTGCCTGGAAACTCTTTCAAACCCGCTGGAACCTGAAACGCGACGGTGCACGCAGGCCGCGGATTTTGTTTCTGACCGACAGAAACATTCTGGCGGATCAGGCGTTCAACGCTTTTTCGGCCTTTCCCGAAGATGCACTGGTACGGATCAATCCCAGGGAAATCGGCAAGAAAGGGAGCGTGCCGACCAACGGCAGTATTTTCTTTACCATTTTCCAGACATTCATGACCGGCAAGGACAACACGCCCTGTTTTGGCGAATATCCGGCGGATTATTTCGATTTCATTGTCATCGACGAGTGCCATCGCGGCGGCGCGAACGACGAAGGCAACTGGCGCGGCATCCTGGAGTATTTTTCCCCGGCCGTGCAACTGGGGCTGACCGCGACGCCCAAACGCAAAGACAACGTTGATACTTACCGCTATTTCGGCGATCCGGTGTATATCTACTCGCTCAAGGAGGGGATCAACGACGGCTTTCTGACCCCGTTCAAGGTGAAGCGGATCAAGACCACCCTGGACGATTACATCTATACCTCGGATGATCAGATCATTGAAGGCGAGGTGGAAGAGGGGAAAATTTATATAGAACCCGACTTCAACAGGATCATCGAGATTAAAGAACGCGAATCAAAACGGGTGCAGATACTTCTGTCTGAAGTCAATCAAAACGAAAAGGCCATTGTTTTCTGCGCCACTCAGGATCACGCCGCGGCAGTGCGGGACTTAATCAATCAATACAAAAAGAGTAAGGAACCGAATTACTGCGTCCGTGTTACCGCCAATGACGGTGCAATGGGCGACCAGTATCTGCGCGAGTTCCGGGATAACGAAAAGACGATCCCGACGATCCCGACGATCCTGACCACCTCGCAAAAGCTTTCCACCGGTGTGGATGCCCGCAATATCCGCAACATCGTGCTGATGCGTCCGGTCAATTCTATGATCGAATTCAAGCAGATTGTGGGGCGCGGCACACGGCTGTTTGATGGCAAGGAATATTTCACCATCTATGATTTTGTCGATGCGTATCATCACTTTTCCGATCCGGAATGGGACGGCGAGCCCATTGATGAGACAACGGAAAAGCCGGGAGTTAAAGATCCGCAACCGCCATACGGACCGAAAGAACCACCAGAGCCGCCACCGGATGGAGAGGAAAAGAAGAAAAAGCTGAAGATCAAATTGCGAGACGGCAAGGAGCGCGAGATTCAGCACATGATTTCCACCTCGTTCTGGGGTGCGGACGGCAAGCCGATCTCGGCGGAAGAGTTTTTGCAGAATCTGTTTGGCACGCTGCCGGCGTTTTTCAAAAGCGAAGACGAACTGCGCACGATCTGGTCCTACCCCATGACGCGCAAGACATTGCTTGAAAAACTCGCCGATGCCGGTTACGGCAAGGATGAGCTGGCCACGATGCAGTCTCTGATAGATGCTGAAAAGAGCGATCTGTTCGATGTTCTTGAATATGTCTCTTTTGCGGTAAAGCCCATCACCAGAGAGGCACGGGTGGCAGAGTCGCAATCAAAAATCTTCGCCTTATTGAACAACAAGCAGAAAGATTTTCTGGAATTTGTTTTGTCCAAATACATTGAAACCGGCGTGGAGGAACTTGACCAGGAAAAACTGCCTGAGCTTCTGACACTGAAATATCACGCACTCAGCGATGCCGCTGAAATCCTGGGCGGCGTTGAAAATATCCGTACAACCTTTATAGATTTTCAGAAATACCTGTACGAACGCAGGGCAGCGTAATGTTTTTAAATGCTCAGTAATGCATTTAAAATAGGGACAGCGCCCATTTTTAAAGCCTCTGAAAAAATGGGCGCTGTCCCTATTTTAAATCCCGCTCCTATAATGTCTTTGTCGTTATTTACGTATTGCATGAAAAAACTTGACATTATCCCTTAGCTCCTGTAAACGGGGGCGCATATCAGTTCACGCATACCGGAACACGGTGTAATTCCGTGGCGGACCCGCCGCTGTAAACGGAGAGGCTCTTCGCAATGGCTGATAGCCGGTCACTATCGGGGTATACCCCGATGGGAAGGCCGTGAAGAGCTTATGACCCGCAAGCCAGAAGACCTGCAAGAGCTGAAAAAATACGGAATTCGATGGTAAAGGGTTCCGACTGACGCCAGCCGTCTGTCGGGACCCTTTTTTTTTAAATAAATAACAGGAAAGGAGATTGAGCATGAAGGAAAAGAAAGCAAGCAAAGATGTTATCTCGTATCGCAAGGGCTGCAAGGCCAAGGGAACCGGGCTTTCCCACTATATTCTGATGGACAGGAAAGCAAAATAATGACAGCCATGAAGAACAATGGCGTTAAGGATGCGGTGGCCCCCTCGCGGGGCCGCTTCATAAACACGGGCAACGGCCCGACATTTCAAGCAATCGACATCGGACATCCGGAATATATGGCTGTGATTGACCCGGACACGGCCTTCTGGTCTCTGGTGAAACGCACAAAACTCGCCGATGTACTTTCCGGCGGCGATATGCCCAGGGCCTATGCCAAAAAGACCAAACAATTTACCAGGGAGATGAACACCCTGCGGTTCGGGCTCAAGCCCTCGGCGGTCTATTTCAACCCCACCGAACGGTGCAACATGAACTGCACCTACTGTTATATCCCCGAGAAGATGCGGCGTGAGGGTGATCATATGCCCGAAAAGAAACTTCTCAAGGCCCTTGAGATCCTCAAGCAGTATTTTCGTGCAACCCTTCCCAAAGGTTCCATGCCTCAGATCATCTTTCATGGGGCGGAGCCGTTGCTCAATCGCGATGCGATATTTGCAGGCATCGAGGCATACGGGAACGACTTTCTCTTCGGCGTCCAGACCAATGCCACTCTGCTGGATGATGCGGCTGTTGAGTTCCTCACGAGCCGCAAGGTGAGCGTCGGGATTTCACTGGACGCCCCAACCGCTCAGATTGCCGATCGCACAAGAAAAAACTGGGACGGGAAAGGTACATTCAAGCAGGTTATTGCGGCCATGGAGCGTCTGAATGGATACGAAGGCTGGAGCATCATCTGCACGATAACCAATGCAAATCTGCGGCACCTGACCAGGTTAGTGGATTTCTTCCATGAGCACGAGGTGCCGACATGCCTGATGAACATCATCCGCTGCACTCTCCCGCCATCGCGCAGCCTGATGCCCGGAGACACAGCGGCAGCAAAATACTTCCTGGCAGCCCTGGACAGGACCTACGAACTCTACGAGCAGACCGGCCGCAGATTAACGGTCGGCAATTTTGCCAATATCCTGCTTGCCATCATTGCTCCGGCGGCTCGTCGATTGATGTGCGACATCTCTCCCTGCGGCGGAGGGCGTTGCTTCTTTGCATTGGCCCCCAACGGCGATATGTTTCCGTGCAGTGAATTCATCGGCATAGATCGGTTCCGAGGCGGGAATCTTTTTACAAATGATGCCTCTGCAGTTCTCGAAACCGAGCCGTTCCGTTTGGTCACAGGCCGCAAGGTGGAAGACATCGAGCCGTGCCGGCGTTGCGCAATCCGGCACTTCTGCGGATCGCCCTGCCCTGCCGAAGCCTATGAAATGAATGGCGGTATGGATAAGACCGGGGCGTTCTGCGAGTTCTATGAAGAGCAGGTGCGATATGCTTTCCGCGTCATAGCCGATGGAAAGGTTGACGCATACCTGTGGGATGATTGGGACAAAGGCATGAAAGAAACCTTTAACATAGGTTAAATATACGAGTGACAGCGCCCTGTTTTTTTCAGAGGCTTTAAAAAGTGGGCGCTGTCCCTATTTTAAATCCAGCAAATCATCAGGGGTTTCAATCAGATAATCAGGCTTTACCTTCTCAAGTATCTCTCTGGCATGCCAGCCCCACGTCACGGCAACAGTTCTGACCCCGGCCAGACGAGCCTCCTTGATGTCCCCTGCGGTGTCTCCGATGTAGCAGGTTCTGTCCTTGTCTCTCTGAAATACATTCATGGCCTGGAGAATTTTATCCTTCTTGCTGTAGCCAAAATCGGAGCCAAAAACATCCCGGAAGCACCCGTTAAATTGATACCGTGATAGAACGGCATGAATGACTTCCGACACGTTTGAGGAAATGATTACAAGAACGTTATTTTTTTTGAGTTCTTCGAGGACAGGCAACATGGGAGCAAACGGCAACATCTGCTCATAGTCATCCTGTATCGGAAGCGCCTTCGATGCCTTCATGAATTCCGGCACATTAATGCCCTTTTTTACAATACCCTCGTAAAAATTGTCTTCAAACAGCGCAAGGAAATCCGCCCGGCTCTGAACGACGGGCTTGCCGATTTTTTCCAGGCACAGCTTCACCCTGCGCTCATACACCTCCAGGGAATCAACGATGACACCGTCAAAATCAAAGAGAAACAGTTTTTGCATTGCCTTATTTGTCCAACGATGCGGGAAGTCTCGTGGTGATTTTCTTATAAATATTCTTCCTGTGACAGATACCCAAAACCAATATCTCCATTCCTTCAATCCTGAAAACCACCCTGTAGTCTCCCACTCTCAGCTTCCAGTATCCTTTAAGCGTTTTTCTTAAAGGTTCTCCATAATGGTGAGGTGCAGACATCAATCTGTCCTCAATGGCCCGTCTAATTCTTTGCTTTGCTTTCGAATCAAGTAAAGGCAGGTCCTCACTTTTAACGTCGGGATGATAGTGTAAAATAAACGCCACTTTATTCCCATACCTGCTCATGTTTCAATGCCTTATCCTTATCGAATGTCTTTTCTCTTTCCTCGGCAAATACTGAAAGCGCAACATCTTCTCTCAATTCCAATGCTTCCTTAATTAAATCACGTGCCATCGTTGACATCGAAAGACCATCTGCTTCTGCAAGGCCTTGAATTACGCTGTATAGCGGTTTTTCCACAACGATATTTATTCTCGGATTTTTTGCAGGCATCTTAATTTCTCCTTCCGACTGAGGTGTAACACTTCTGATACATATGGTCAATCGGTTTATTGAGACCTTGAAAATATACACCGTGTGTCATTGTGAGGAGTGAAGCGACGTGACAATCTTATGACTTATCAAATGCTTATAAGATTTCTCCCTTCGGTCGAAATGACAGAGTGGGAGTTTTTCAAAGGTCTCTTATTATGAATTTTAGAAACTACCGTTGTTTTGGTCTGCCAGCGTCTGCCCACAAGACCAGTTGAACGCGTTCAACTGGCTTAACTGTATGATATACTAAACGTAATGACGACACTGCCGATCGTTTTCATGCCGGCATTTTGCTCGGTTGCGATGCCGTCTCCAGCTCGTTCTGGAGAATCAGGGACTGATTAGAGGAAGTACGCAATAACCTGATGATCCACAATTAATATACAGGATATGCTCTTCCGAGACCCTTTGAAAGCGGATATGGACTGAACCCCTTACATTGCACAGATCAGGGCAATACAATTAGAGTATCCT
>JBAWYD010000078.1:0-10889 GCA_037143735.1 Deltaproteobacteria bacterium | reverse complement strand
TCATGGCGCCATATGGCATAACGGCCGCCTTTTATCAAGCGCATTTCTTCGCCGGTATTAAAATTCCCCTAACGGGTATTTTGATTCACTGCTTTGAACGACAACTGCTTATTTTATCTTATAAAAGCCCCTCACTACAGACGATCTTCGGTATGATCTGGTCTTCAGATCTCTGGCTTCGCCGCTCCGACCAATCCCGCATGCTGTGCTGATGATAAAGCTCCGTCAATGCCCGCATGAGATGTTCACCTGTCATCCCATTGCGACGGATTCGGTTTAGTTCACGGGTAATCGCCGTGGTCATCGGCCCGCGAAAGGCCTTTTCCAGGATATTGATCTGAATCTTCGTCTCGTCGTCAGCGGCAAGCCCGAACAGCACCCGCAATTCTCGCAGTACATAACGCTGCCCCTGTGACAACGATAGCGTGTGTTCCAGTTCCGCCTGTCGTTGCTTGACCGTCTCTGTAAATTGTCGTTTGACACGCATCACGTCAGCGTTATAACCGGACGGAATCTTGAGCGCTTTCAGTTCAGGATCGCATTTGATCACGCCGAGGATGCGAGGTATATCTCTGGAGGTAATCTCCCGCTTTTCGTTTAAAAGGAATAGCTGTTGGTACCTGCCCGCCTGGCAGAAGACATAGAACCCCTTCGTTACTGAAGGTTTTACCGTACGGATGCCGTCCCGAAGGTCGGCAATCCGATCATATTCCGCGGGATTGTCGCGGCGTAATTGCCGCATGATTTCTTCCGCTTCGTTGAGATCCAAAAATTCCTCCTCTTCTTCAAACAACGAAAGCTGGCTTCCTTTCTTTTCATAAATGGCGTACATCGCCTCTTCGTTCAATTGCTCAGACCGGTCGAGGATAGCCGAGTCTTCCCCAATCGAATCATGGATCTCTTGGATGCGGTTATGAAGTTTCTGGCGGAGACCGAGATTGCGCTCAATTCCAGTTTCAGGCAGGAAGTTGAAACCGTAAACCACATCATGTTCCGAGCCGATCCGGTCAATGCGGCCAAATCGCTGAATCAATCGGACCGGATTCCAATGGAGATCATAGTTAATGATTTTGTCGCAGTCCTGAAGATTGAGACCTTCGGCGAGGACGTCGGTGGCAACGACCATCATCAATTCTTTCTCTCCGGCGCTGAAGCGGTATTCAGGGTTTGCCTTGGGAGCGAAGCGACCAACAACCTTGGCTTTACTCTTGTCTCCGCTGAAGATCACATCAATATCCTGCCGCGCGCCCTGTGGATTCAGGTTTTCAAAGAGATACCTCGCCGTATCCGCGTATTGGGTAAAGATCAACCGCTTGCCGTCCTTCAGCGGCTTTTCTGTAAGTTTTTTTAGCAGCGTCTGGAGTTTGGCATCCTGATCAGGCGTGATGGGATCGATGAGTTTCAGCATCTTTTCCAGCAACCGGATATCATGGGCGATGTGCTCCTTCAGTCTTGGCAGGTCAAAATCGGCGACATTGTATTTGCCGGAAACCTGCCGAAGGGCATCCATCAGATCTTGCTCTTCGTCCTGATTCGGTTCATACAGGATAGCCTGGGCATCCTCCCCGGCGGGAATGAAACCTTGCGAAAGGGCCTCCAGGAATCGCTTATGAACGGTCAAGAGACGACGCACCGTTTCCTGGAAGGCATAGACACTTGATTCAAAACGTTTGAAAAGCAAAACCCTGATCAGGCCGCGCAGGTTGGAACCGGCCCGGTGGAGGCTGGCATAGGGTTCCTTTTTCTGTTTCTCTTTGACGACATAATGCCACAGGCCATATCGGGCATAGGTCAGCTCGTTGGGAGGGGGCTTTACCGGCTGTCCCTTCCGGGAGGCTTTGCCGAGATATTCGCGTAATTCGTGATAGAGCCCCTGGTAGGTTTCTTCAATGCTGTATTCAATCGTTTCCAGCTCCCGTTTGGGGAAGAACTGATGCTTTCCGGCCACCATGACGTAAGCCCGGCGGCGGCCGTCCTGGTAATCCCTGAAATGGGATGGATCGATCTGTCGATGGGTTTCAGAATCATATCCGTACCAGCGGAGGATGTGATTCCGTGTCCGTCGGATGAGAAGATTGGACAACAGGTCGGGAAGGTTTTTTTCTCCCTTTTCAATCAGGCGAAAATACTCTTTCAGATTTGGCGGATCAATGGGCAGATCCGTCTTGTCATCCTGATGGAAGAGCTTCATCTGGTAGTAAACATCCCATGCGCTCTTGTTACGGGGTGTCGCCGTGATGAAGCAGCATTTCTTCCCTGTCTCCAGGAATGCCTCCACCATCTTGTAACGTTGGGTGTCGGCATAGCGGAAATTGTGACTTTCATCAACAAGGAGGAAGTTCCGGTCCCGGTAGATCACCTCTTCCTTGAGAAACTGTGCGGGCCGGGCGTCCCTTTCCCGCAGATACCCCATGGACAGAACCCGGGCATTGAGCTGATAGACCTCGTTATAACGTTCCCACATCTCGACCAGCGTTGCCGGACAGATAATCAAGGGTCGGGCGTGTTCCACGCGTTCGAAGTGCTTGACAATGGCGGCGCCGATATAGGATTTTCCGAGTCCCACCACGTCGGATACAAAGGCCCCGCCAAAGTCCCGGATGATCTGCACGGCCTGTTTGACGGCCACCCGCTGAAAATCTGCCAGCCTTCGCGTGATCTCGTCATCCCAGAGGACATCCTGATCCTCTCCCCCTTCAATGCGGTCCTTGACCAGGGCGTAGAGAGTCTTCATGTAGATGTCATAGGGTTGGACAGGCGCTATCGCCCAGGATGCCTTCATCTCCTGCATCAGGGTCTCGTCGAACTCCTGCGATTCCTTCCAGAGGTCTTCAAACCACCGGACAAGCTCGGCATGGTTGTCGTTTCCCTGAACAACGACATTGAGTTCCGTGTTGTGGGTGACGCCGGAGAGGGTCAGGTTGGACGAGCCGACCACGGCAATCCCCTCTTCATGGCGATCCACAGGATTGCCGTTCCGGTCGTAAACTGTGCCGTAATCGAAAATGTACGCCTTTGCATGGAGACGGCCCCGCGTGTAAACCCGAACCTTGAGACGTTTCTCTTCGATCATCTGCACCAGGGATTTGACCAGCGATTCCCCTTCGTCCGTCTGATCCATCAGTTCCATACCGGTGCGGATATTTCTCTCTGTTTCTGCTGACATTTGTTTGATGTCGCTGCGTTTCGGATACCGCTCCGCCTCGGCAGCATCGGCAACCATCTCCAGACGGTGATACCCTTCAGCCATCTGTTCGAGGGTTTCCCGGTTGGTCGCATTACCGATTAGCAGCCGCAATTCCTTGATCCGGGAGAGTTTTTCCGAGATGGCCGTCAGGCCGGAAAGAAAAAAGTAACCCACGGCAAAGCGCGCCGCGTCGCTGGAGTCAAGAATCCGGTTGATGTGATCGACAAGTTTTTCTTTACGATTATCAATAATGTCATGAACGGGCATAGATATTCCTCATTGTACCCAAGTTGGGTACATCTGCACCCATTTCGGGTACAGGCGTCAATGGATCATTTTAACCGATAGCCTGTTCGCTTCCGGTGTCGGCGTATCTATGGCTACCGCAAGTTTTGTGGTTCTTCACTTCAAGATGCGGATTTGAGCGACATTTTTCGTTTCAATTTCCGTAAATCGTCAACAAGAAAGACATAATTCTTGCCGACCCTTTGAAAAGACAGTTTCCCCTCTTTTGCCCATCTTCGTACCGTTATTTCGGCGACATCCATGTACTCCGAAGTCTCTTTGATGGTAAAGGTCGAAGGTATATCGTCAAAAACCTCATCATAGGCGTAATAATCCTTGTCGAAACCTTTGCGGGCAATGAGAGAGAAAAGCTTTTCCCGCTCTCCCATCGGCAAGGTAATAATATCTTTATAAATTTTCTCTGCCCTGTTCATGGCTGAAACTCCTTTTTATATTTCTTCAGATCACGATAAAAGTTTTCATGCGTCCCGATCATGACAAAAATCAGATTCGCCTTCACTGCTTCATAGGCGATCAGATACTCCTGTTGATGGAACCTGAATTTATGCACCCGAAAGCCGGTCAAGTCACCCTTCTTTTCTTCCCCTATCCCGGGATTGTCGCCGATACCGTCCACTTCATCCTGGATGGCCAGTTGCAGAGGTAAGGACTGCTTTTTAACAAACCGCCGGAACGTCGGGGCAAACAATTTTTCCATGATAAGCTACATGATAATATAAATGATCATATTTGTCAACATTTATCTTCGTCGTTATTCTCTGCTTCCGTCAACCGGTGCAGTTGCAAAACAATCCATTTCCCTCCAGACCAACGGCTTTCCAGACCTGCGGCGTCTCCTTGCAAAGCGCAATCTGAACCTTCTTGTCGCAACGGCGAATTCCATCCACAATCATACGGAACATCTCGATCCTGCATTCCCTCGGATAGCGCAGCTTCCCGGCCTCGGCAATCAGCGAACCATTCACCTTCAGAAGGGATGATTCCGGGAAACGTGACTTGATGTGACTTGAAAGCCCTTATCTTAAACATCCTGTCATAGTTCACAAAGTGCGTTGACACCGGGCAAGCTCGAAAAGTCAGGTAGAGGTAACAGTACTCGCACCAGAAATTGCAGTTGTTGTAGGCCGTCAACTTATAGAACTTCGCGCACCGTCCCAGCGGATGCTGAAACTGTTCGATAAACGGGCTCTTGCGGTCGCGAAGCAACAGGACATTCCGTTCTTCCATGAGCTTATCCATGCCCCGCTCGCCGTTAACTCTGGGCAGCACGGAAAGCCATTTAACCGGGAGGCCTGACCTCTCGGCGATTCGCTGAACATGGAACCGATCCGATTGTCCCTCAACAGCCCAGAGTTCCCGCACCAAAGCATGATCCTGCTTCGCGCTCGCCGCCGCGTATGCAGCCTGCTGTTCTCGGACCACATTATTTCCATGTTCTATCATCATGGACGTCTGCCGTTGAAAGATGTTTTTAGAGGTTCATCCGGTTCTTGCCTACTTTTTGATTTGAAAAGGTAATACGGCTTCCGGCTGACGGATTTGTTACAAAGCCTCACGAGAATATGGATATAAATCTAATGATTAACGATAGAAAGCTTCACTATCATTTAACTCACGAAGACATATAGGCAGTAAGTAGGGGTCTTGGTTTGATCTGAGCTTGTCAAAAAAAAGCCAGTGTCATCATTCCTGGCTTTTTTATCGTAAGTGCGCGGATTTTATAGAAACCGATTTGTAGTTTTAGGTACAATGTAATTATCTCCGTTACATCCAATTTGAACTAATCCTGGGTTTGTTGTTTTTAGTTGAATATATACTGGTGATTCTTTCCTTTCCACCTCCATTACCTTCTCATGCTCTTTGAGTTCAATTGAGGCACACCCGAATGGTATAATTTTTAAATTAACATTAATCATTGCTCCCATCTCCTTCATGATTTCACCTCCTCTTCACAATTTTCCCACTTACCACCATATACTTTTATCTCAATACCAACCTCAGGAGATTGTCTTTTGACTTCTTCTTGCACAAGGGGTTGAATCGTTTGAATAGCCTGATTGACCAATTGTTGTAAAATTTGCTGGGCTTGGCTAGGAATTTGCTCAGGCTGAATGTTAGGAGGCAAGTTCAATCCCAAATTAAGGTTAATTTGTAGATTAGACGGGACTTGCCTTCTCTTTTTAAAATCGATTCTTGTGACAAATATAAAGGATTTATTCTCACTTTCTATTGATGCGATAGGGATTCTTTCGAAACGTTGTTCTTCCTTGTCAGTTAATATTACAACTGGATCTAACGGATCGGAAAGCCCCAGCAGTCGCTCATATTCTAAATAGAGGTCCCATATTAAGTTTTGTAATTTTTCTTCAGGCATTTTAATTGGCAATCCAATTTCTTGTGCTTCTTTCCTTCCTATAGCATGACCGTGGGAATATATTTTTTCTGTCAAAGTTTCAATAATTGAGTTTATTTTTGCCTCTTCAAGTTTTTCTTTTCTCGATGTTAGTAATTTCCTGGCTACTAATCTTATATGTGAATTTTGACGATTTACATTTCCCAGTGTAAGCGGGCCAATATTATTAGCCAAAATTGTAACCATTTCGGATAATGCTTTTTGATCGTTGATATTTGCCCGCTCTTTTATAAAAGAAAGATATGAATTGACATCCTCAACACTAATTTCTTGTGGAGGACCTGCTGTTTCACCAACCGTCACCTTGGTCAATGTTGGATCTATCGGGCTTAATTCTGCTTTCTTGCCCATCACTATTTCGTCGGCGCCTAAAGATATTAAAGTTGCAGCACTATGAGCTTTATAAGGCACAATAACTGTGAGGTGATCGCAAAACTCTCTGAACATAGAAACTATGCGCCAGGGAACGCTTACGTCTCCTCCTCTACTATAGAGAAATAAATCAATTCTCTTGTTTTTCCCGGTAGAGAGTAATTGATCATAGAGGGGTCTGACAGCATCCTCGGCTATTTGCGAACTCACCGGTTGCCTATCTCCTGTAATATAAGTAATAATTTTTGAGTTTCTTATACTTTGAATTTGGTTGATAAGCTCTTTTCGCATTTTAACAACCCCTCTCTATTTACAATACACGCAACTTTGATGCCTATTATCTGAAATTGTGTACGCTTTTTTTGAAATGCGATATTATCCCTCTTTATTATCGTCAGAATTAATCTTAACTTTAATTCAGTTCAATAGGAATTATTTGCCGACTTAAAAAATCTGCCTTTAATAATTTACCTGATACCGGCCGGTTTCCAAATCTGTCAAACAGAATATGATTCGAGATGATTTTTTCACTGTGTGTATATTATTAATTTTTAGAAGATATTTGTCTCCGCAAAAAATTAAAAATCCAGCGTGCTTATCCTCTATCATAATCGCTGAGAAAACAACATCATTTATTTTTGTTTGAAATCAAGCATTTTCTTCAAGGGCGACATTTCACTGACTTCAAGAAGAAAGACATCTGGGACAAGTATGCAAGAACCGGATGAGCCATATTTGTAAAATTTCATTCTCTCCCCTTCACAATCGCAATCTCCTCCTCCGTCAGCCCGTAAAGCTCATACACAATCCGGTCGATCTCCCCCTCCAGCGCCGCGGTGACCGCAGATGGGTCGGCTTTTTTGACATCAAGGATGCGGTCAACCAACTTGATGAGAGGCGCCTGGGCAGTGGAATCAACGTCGGGGATGGGGAGCTTTTTCCAATCATCCGGGTAGAGATGGATGTTACTGCGGCGGTTCGCACGGAGGAAATCGCGTGCTACGGTCGAGTTCATCACACCGAGCAAATACTTCACGGCAAAGCGGTGGCTCGTGGCCTCTAACTCCTCGCGCGTGGGCAGATCCGGGCGCGGCGGACGTTCGCCACGGTATCGGGCGGATTTCTTGAGCGAGTTGTTCTGAACGCCGTGGAGTGCGTGCCACGGAATGAAGCCAACACTAGCGGGCGTAAATATCAAGTTTACATTGTCATAACATGCCACCGGATCTGGTCCTGGACTTCGTTGTGCAATAATCTTCTCCGGTACTTCATACATTTCCGTAAAAGTTGGACGGCAGAATTTACCAGGTGCACGGGCAGTACCCCATTCCAACCATATGTTAGTTGCTGGAAGCCAGTTAGATAGATGTTTCCCTTCGACGTAAGGTTTACAATGGATTTTGTCCCTCGTGGACGACACAAGATCTGCCGTCACAAATTCACCTTTCGCTTCATGTTCATCACTGCTCGGTCGTAAACCGTAGCTAATATAGCATATCTGTCCCATTTGAATTACGTCTACAGCAAAGGATGTTTGCTCAGATCGTTCCGGAAAGAATGCGCGATACGTGAGGTTGGTTTGTTCATCGCTCGGCAGAACCGTGACGTTGCCGAACTCCGTTTGGTGAAGCCGACGCTCGGGCACATTGCTGGCACCATCGGCTTTCTGGAAGAAGTAAATGAGGTTGTGGACGGCGGCATCGAAGATTTGCACGTTGCTGCAAAAATCGAGGCGCAGGATGCGGGCGTGCTGGAGAAACCAATTCTGCGGCTTCTGCGCGTATTTGGAGTGGCAGAAGGCGTCGGAAACAATAAGCGTGGTAACGCCACCGGGCTTGAGCAGTTTGTAGCCCTTCTCAATGAACGGCACAAAGAGATCCCACTTTTCCCAAAGCGTTTCGTAGTTTTTGCCGGCAAGGATTTGCTCGCGCTGGCGACGATTCCAGTCGGATTGCTCATCGGCGCGCACGTAGGGCGGGTTGCCGATGGTGATATCGAACCCGTCCCGCACGCCAAACATCCATTCCGGATCGAAGAAAGGAGCGGAGGCATTCTGGTCGTAGGGGTCCCAGGCAGCGAGCATTTTCGCAACTTCACCGCCCCAACCATCTTTCTTGAGCAATGCCGCTATTTCGGCACGAAGTTTCTTGTCTCGTTCCCGGTACATGGCTTTGCTGGCAAGAGTTTTCGCATTAAAGTGTTTTTCCCGTACTTTGCGTAATTCCGTCTCTTTGGCAGCAATGTCGTCATATCGCAATATTTGCTGACCGGGGCGATCAATACCAATAAGTGTGTTCGCGGCGACAAATTTGGTTTCCAGGTTGGGCAACGGGCGCACGCCGAGGTTCGGGGCATCCGGATCGATACGCTGATCCACGATCAGCGAGATGAAGAACCGCATTTTGGCGATCTGGACAGCGATGGACTGAATGTCCACGCCGTAGAGGCAGTTTTCGATCAGGTAGAGCTTGCGTCCGTAATCCAGTTCGTTGCGTTCGAACGCTTCCTCGATGCCGACAATCTGCTGTTCCAGTTCCCTGACGGTCCGCTCGCGGATGGCGGCGTCTTCGATTTTCTCCGCGGCGGCGACGGCGTCGCGCACGCGCCGGATCTGCCGCTGCTCCCACTGCTCGTTGCGCGGATCGAGCTTGCCCAAGATGAACACGAGCTTGTGCAGAATGCCCATCGGGAAAGCGCCCGACCCCACTGCCGGATCCAGCGCCTTTAATTTGTCGATCGCGGCGATGAGCATCTCGGTTTCCCGATCGTCAAAATCATGATCGCTCTCCTCCCACGACGCCAGCCGCCGGAGGTTCTTCTCCGTGGCCTCTGCGTTCTCTGTAGAAAAACTCCCCTTCAGGAATGTGATCAATGCCTCGTCCACCATGTAGTCCACGATTTCGCGCGGGGTGTAGAAAGATCCGGTCTGTTTGCGGGCGGTGGCGCCTGTTTCAGGATTGTAAGCAGCAAGGAGGTTCTCGAACACCTTTCCGGAAAGCTCCGGGTCGAGGGCGACTTCCTGCTCGATGGGCGTGTTTTCCTCAATCGTGAAACGGTATCGTTGAAGGGTGTGTATGAGCCCTCGCACCCGGACCTTCCTGAACTTTTTGTCGCCATAGTCCGCACTGAGGTCTTCTTCGCGCTCAGATCCGAAGAACAGGAAATCCGGCACAACCGGCTGGCTGTCCGGCCGTCGGGAAAATCCGTCAATGCGCACATAACGCGGCCTGGCTCCTTCGCCCAAATCCTTGTCCAGACACTCGAAAAGGCCGCCGTTGAGGAAGGGGGTGTTCTTAAACAGTGCCAGCACCGCATCGGGCTCCTGGAACAGATCATGATGCCGGTATAGGCTGTGCGCCATAAAGTTTTGCTCGTCCTTTGCCCAGCACCGCTTGTCCATCTCGGTATTCAGCGTGGCGAAGAACAGGTTTTGCAGGATCGCCTTGTAGAAAACGGAATCCTTCCCGGCATTATTGTCCGGGGCAAATCCGTCGAGCAGTTCATCCAAGCGGCGCTGATCGAACAGTTCCTCGGGAATCAGCCCCTTTTCCTTCACGAACCAGCAGAAGATCAACCGTGTGATCATGCGGATCACGCTGATATGATCGTGCCCGTCAGCTTCCTTGGGTGCATCCTTGGGAAAACGAACGTGCTTCAACGCCCAGAAATACCAGTTGGCGAGTTCCTTGTAGAAAGCTTTGGTAACCTTTTCGACGTCGAAGGCATCATCGTGGCGTTTTTGAATCTCCAGTGCGGGAATACTGAACAGTTCTTTCCCAATCGAAACGAGATCAAGCATCTGCAGGCGTTCAGCGGCCGTGCGCAAACCGCCGTCGGCTCGCACGGTAATCCGGCGGAAAAGTCGCCGCTGCTCCGCCCTTTCGTCATACTTGATGTTCAGGAAATGCCAGGAGGATTGTGTTGTGTCGGAGAAAACGAACAGGCAATACGGATGCTCGCGGATCAACTGGTTGACGATGGGCCGCTCAAGGTTTCTCTGAAGGCTATCGGACACCAGGCGGCAATACAACACATGAAACGCATTATCCTCGCCCCCGCTCGCAAACAGGATGGGGTCATCGACCAACGCCTTGCGGGCAGAATCCGGCCAGCCGCGCATGCTGAGTGGCTTGTTTTCGCGCTCGTAATTCAGCTCCGTCCAGAACAGTTCCTTCAGGGTATCGAGCCCCCGCAGTTGCTCCAGGCGCTTCAATACGGTCTGCTTACGTTCGAGAACAGGCATCAGCCCCCCTTATGACCGGATAATTGGTCTATGCCATCATGTCATAGTTTGAATAAGCCAATTTTCTATTGAAGTGTAGTCCTATTATCACGATTTTCATAAGAAATCTATTATGAAGAACAAAGCTGGCCCGATCAGTCGCCTTGAAGCTTTGTATGTGCTATACGTAATATCATCGGTATAGCCAATTTGTTGAGCAGGACAGAGCACAGATTCTACAACATTCAAAAGGCCGGCAACTCCCAGCCTTTTTTTCACCAAATCCTTTAACAAGTCCCTTTTGTTCCATTATATTTATGAAGACTTGAATATTCTGTCTCACGGCCCTTCTTTTCTGCTTTTGAGGAGGCGTAAGGTTTCCGCGATTT
>JBAWYD010000077.1:0-10971 GCA_037143735.1 Deltaproteobacteria bacterium | reverse complement strand
ACTGCGCGTAACGTATCGGATACAGCCTCTTTGTGCTCGGCCATAACGATTTTGACCTTGCTGTCTTTACCGGTGATCAAATGACCCAGGGCGTCGCCGTCGATATCCAGAAGACACCCGAGCAGTCTGGGGGCGTGCATCTGCAAAAGTTGTTCGATATGTCTGTAAAAACGTTCGGCGCCATCGCTGGAAAATAAAAGCAGCCTTGAAACCCGATCTCCATACGGGGCGTCTTTGCGTTCCCGGACATTCATAATTCCCTTTTTTTCATTATCCAGTTTGTCGGAGATCGCCTCGAATCCGCATAGAATCCGCCCCTGAAGCCTGGCTTTCCGGAGCGCTTTTTCCAGGGGTTCGCTCATCGCGATCACGGAAACATCAAGGACGCCGCCAGGCCAGAGTTTCACAGTGCGGGCCATCAGGGTCTGACGGATGGTTACGTCAGTGTTATCGACTTCCAGCTGTCTGGGAAAGCGGATATCCGACAGATTCACGTGATGCGCCTCCCGTTCAAGATTACCTGACCTGCTGGATCGCCGGCTGTATGGAAAGCGACACCTTGATCAGCCATTCTTCAGGACGATACCTTCCACCGTATTGGAAACATCCTCACAGATATCAATCGCCTCTTCGATCCGTTCAAAAATTTCCTTCCATTTTATCAACTCGATTGGGTCTTTTTCACATTCAAACAGGCGTGACATCGTCATCCTCATAACGATGTCCCCTTCATTCTCCAGTGTGTGGATTTCCACGCACTTATCAATGATCATCTTGGCATTTTTCATGTCTCTTAAGGCATGAATGATAACTTTTAACTTCTTGATTGCCTTATTTAATATCTTGGCCTGGTCGATGATTTCCACTGCCGGTTTTTTAACGTTGTACAGGTACATTCTCGCTGCAGAAGCTTCGATCATATCCAGGATACTGTCCATTTTATTAACCAGATCATAAATATCTTCACGGTCGATGGGGGTAAGAAAGGTCGTATGCATCTGCTCGTAGGTCGTGCGGGTAATGACGTCCGCCTCATGTTCCAGCACTTTTAGCTTGGCGATCTTCGGTTTGGAATATTGATAGTGTTCAACCATGTCGAGAAAACACTCTCCCCCCTCTTCGATTTTGTCAGCCAGCTTATCGAAAAGATCAAAGAACTTCTCTTCCCTGGGAATAAATCGCAGCAGATACGCCCGACATGAGGAAATGCTTGGTAAATAGCTCATCGACAAAGTTTGAGGTTAACGTCCATGTGAGAATGAAATGTATGGGGTGCACTGGACACCCGAAACGGAATTAAGTCAAGGGCTATTATGCAGAATGTTGTTTAACGATATTCCGCCAGCGTCTCTTTAAATCCCGACATGGCATTGACGATCGTCGCATCGTCAACACAGTAGGCAATCCGGATATAACCCGGTCCGCCGAAACCGCTTCCGGGAACAACCAGGATTCTTCGCTTCTGCAACGCCCTTACAAATTCGATGTCGTCTTCGACGGGGCTTCGGAGGAAGAGATAAAAAGCGCCTTCCGGCTTTGCCAGTTCATATCCGGCGGATGAAAGCCCGCCGCAGAGGAGGTCTCTCTTTCTTTTGTATTCCGCCACGTTGACTTTCACGTCCTGCATGCGGGTGACGACCCGCTGCATCAGGGCGGGGGCATTGACAAATCCCAGCACCCGGTTATACATGATCAGCCCCCCCATTACCTCTTCAAGGCCGGATATGGCTGGATTGACTGCCAGATAACCGATCCTTTCGCCGGGGAGGGACAGGCTCTTTGAATAGGAATTGACGATGATGCTGTTTTTATAGACGGCCAGAATGCTTGGAACGTTGACGCCGTCATAGACAATATCACGATACGGCTCGTCGGAAGCCAGGTAAATCTCCTTCCCGTATGCCCTGCTCTTCTCTTCAAGGAGCGCCGCAAGGCGCCCGATGGAGGCCTCGTCGTACACCCTGCCCGTCGGGTTATTGGGGAAATTAACAAGAACGACCTTCGTCTTTTCCGTTATGCCATTCCTGAGGGCATCGAGATCGAGGGAAAAATCCGGCTTCGTCCCGGCAAATGTAATGACGCCGCCGGCGTTGTCCACATAAAAACGGTACTCCATGAAACACGGCGTGGGAACGAGAACCTCGTCGTCCGGGTCGAGAAGCACCTTGAAGAGTACGTTCAGGGCTCCCGCCGCACCGCAGGTCATCACGACGTGTTCCGCACCGAGCAAAATGCCATGCTCCCTGGTGATTGTCTGTGCTACGGCCTCACGGGTCTCCTGGTATCCCGCATTGGACATATATCCGTGAATGCCGGGCGCATCCTCACCCGCTATCTGAATCAATGCCTCCCTGAATCGTCCGGGTGGCGCTACATTTGGGTTCCCAAGGCTGAAATCAAAGACATCTTCAGCGCCGAATTCCTTTTTCAGACGAACGCCCTCCTCAAACATCTTTCTTATCCATGACGATTGAAAAATGAAACTGTGTACTTTTTTTGAAACGGCCATGTGAGGTCTCCTGATCTCAGATCCTGGATCCCCGCCTTCGCGGGGATGACTTTGTTTTCACATCTTCGCGGCATTTGCGTTTTAGCATAACCGGAAAACAACGTCAACCGGCCATTGACGGTCCAATTCATTCTTGACATTTACGCCGTCATTCTTTAGACTTCACGCAATCAAAGATTGCAGGTAAAAACAATGCCGATTTATGAATTTAAGTGCAAAAAATGCGACACGATTTTTGAGATTTTATTCAGATCCAGCAACGAAAGACTCGATTTATCCTGCCCTTCCTGCAGATCAAAAAAAGTGGACCGCATGATGTCTCTCTTCGGGGGAAAAATCGGAAACACATCCGCCGGTGGGGCCGGTTGCTCCACCTGTTCAGCCACCTCATGCAGTACCGCCTGAGGAAGGTAAGGTTTTGTGGCGGTCTGCCACATTAAGCATTGTAATAATCGGGATAATCCATTATAAGCGATAATCCTGAATACTTTTTGAAAAGAGGTAGGTTTAATGAATATTCTGATGTTTGGACCAAACGGCAGTGGCAAAGGAACCTTCGGGGCCATTCTGTGCGGGCATTTCGGAATTCCCCAGATCGAAACGGGCCTGATCTTCAGAGAAAATATCTCTAAAGGCACAAAACTCGGCATAGAGGCAAAGGATTACATTTCCCAGGGAGCTCTGGTTCCCGACGATATTACCATCCCAATGATCCTGAACCGCATGAAAGAGGAAGACTGCAATAACGGCTGGCTCCTGGACGGTTTCCCCAGGAATATCAGCCAGGCGGAAGCTTTCTTGAAGGCCCTGAAAAAAGAAAATGTGAAGCTGCATTATGTCATCGAGCTTGTCCTCGACCAGGAAACCGCGAAGAAACGGATCATGGGAAGACGGCTGTGCGCCGTTGACAACAACCATCCCAATAACGTCAACGTTGAAGAAAACAAACCGGTTGAGAAGGACGGAAAGATGTACTGCCGTGTCTGCGGAGGTGATCGGCTTTCAACCCGCAACGACGATCAGGATGAAGAGGCCATCAACAAGAGGCATGCGATTTACTTTGATACAAAAACGGGAACCCTGGCTGCGATTAAGTTGTTCAGGGATCGGGCAAAAGTTGTTGAGGTAAACACTCAGCCGGGCGTGAAAGAGATATCGGCCTATCTCATCAAGCAGTTGTTGTAGCGCTATTTGTGCACTCAACCTCATCGAGCCTTCCTGTTTTTCTGGAGGGTTTTTTTAACGGTTTCGTAAAAAGTCCTCCTTATCTCTTATCTTTTTGACTGTATATGAAAAATATAAGAAATTTCAGCATTATCGCCCATATCGATCACGGGAAGTCGACCCTTGCCGACCGGTTGATTCAGCATACCGGTGTATCTGACGCCCGCACTTTTAAGGATCAGATATTGGATACGATGGACATAGAGCGGGAGCGTGGGATCACCATAAAAAGCCAGGCAATCTCCCTGCCCTATCAGGCAGGAGATGGAAAGACATATATCCTCAATCTGATCGACACACCCGGCCACGTTGATTTTTCTTATGAGGTCTCGCGCTCACTGGCTTCCTGTGAGGGCGTTCTTCTTCTGATCGATGCCGCGCAGGGTGTTCAGGCCCAGACTCTGGCCAACCTGTATCTGGCCATGGAAAATAATCTTGAAATCATTCCCGTGATCAACAAAATTGACCTGCCTTCCGCAGACGTCGATCGTGTCATAGAACAGATCGATCAGGAGCTTGGACTGGACTCCGACAGCCATCTGAAATGCTCCGCCAAAGAGGGCATCGGCATTGAAGAGATCCTCGAGGCTGTTGTGGATCGTATTCCCCCTCCCAAAGGGGATCCTCAGGGTCCTCTCGCCGCTCTCATCTTTGACGCCAAGTATGATCCTTTCCGCGGCACGGTGATCCATTGCCGCATTTTTGACGGCGCCGTAAAAAGTGGCGATATGATCCGTTTCATGTACAACAGCACCACGTATAAAGTGGAAGAAGTCGGCCACTTTCTCCTCTCCCGTTCAAAGCGCGACCGTCTTGCATCGGGCGAGGTGGGATATGTCATCGCCGGCGTGAAGACAGTGGCAGATGTCCGGATCGGAGACACGATCACCCTGAATGACCGTCCCTGCGAAAAGCCTCTTCCGGGATTCAGAGAGATCAAGCCGGTGGTCTTTGCCTCCATTTACCCCATTTCCTCGGACGACTACATGGATCTGGCCGTTGCTCTGGAAAAATACACCCTCAACGACGCATCCTTAATCTACCAGAAAGATTCGTCGGTAGCTCTGGGCCAAGGGTTCCGCTGCGGTTTTCTGGGACTTCTCCATCTTGACGTCGTGCAGGAAAGGCTGGAAAGGGAGTACGGCCTGTCCATTCTCCTTTCCGTTCCCAGTGTCCGGTACAGATTCACCCTTAAGGACGGCACCGTGACGGAAGTGGATAATCCTTCCCTGTACCCTGATCCCATGTCTATTGTCGGCTCCGAGGAGCCTTACATCCAGGCGACGATGATGATGCCGGACAGATACCTTGGAGTGGTCATGAAGCTCTGCATGGAAAAACGGGGCGTCAATTCCAACCTGAAATACACGGGGCCCGGCAGGGCGGAAATCGTCTATGAAATGCCTCTGTCAGAGATTCTCTATGATTTTTACGACCGTTTCAAATCCATCACCCAGGGATATGGTTCCTTTGATTATGACCTGACCGATTACCGGGAAAGCAACCTCGCCCTGCTGGATATCCTGGTGAACGGGGAAAAGGTGGATGCCCTGTCCCAGATCGTTCATCGCGATCACGCCAGAGCCCGGGGACTTCTGTCCTGCGAACGGCTGAAGGAAGAGATTCCCAAACAGATGTTCCGAATCGCCATACAGGGGGCTATCGGCGGAGAAATCGTCGCGCGAACCACCATTTCAGCCTTCCGCAAGGACGTCACGGCGAAATGCTACGGGGGAGATATCTCGCGGAAAAGAAAGCTCCTGGAAAAGCAGAAGAAGGGTAAAAAGCGGATGAAGATGATCGGATCCGTCGCGATTCCCCAGAGCGCCTTCCTCGCGGTTCTTAAGTCCGACACCGATTGATGCGATGAATCAACAGAATCATACAAAACACCCCGGCATCTACATTCACATCCCTTTCTGCCGGAGCAAATGTTCCTACTGCAACTTTTACTCAACAACCGCCATCAATCGGATCGACCCTTTCCTGAATGCGCTTTTCATTGAAATGAATCTGTGCGGATCGTCATGGAACCGATTCGACACACTCTATGTCGGCGGAGGCACACCGTCTCTTCTCACGATGAAACAATTCAGCGACGTCCTGTCGCACATTCGAGAAACGTTCCGTTTCACAGAAAATCCGGAGATCACCGTCGAGATCAATCCCGCGGACATGAACCTTAACGACCTGAAATCCCTCCGTTCGATGGGGGTGAACCGCATCAGTATCGGCGTTCAATCTTTTAACGACGACATTCTGGCGTTTCTCGGACGACGTCATACAGGCAGTCAGGCACGCCGTACCATCGCGGACGCCGGGCGCGCAGGCTTTGAAAACATCGGTCTTGATCTGATGTACGGCATTCCCGGTCAGGACATCCCTTCATGGGCAGAGACCCTGGAGGAAGCTATTTCCTGTGAACTGGAGCACCTTTCCTGTTATCAGCTTACCCTTGAGGACGATACGCCGCTGGGGAAAAGGCGCCAAATGGGGGAGTTTCTTCTTCCGGACGAAGACAGGCAGTACGACTTTTTTATGAGAACGTCCACCATACTCGGAGACGCGGGATACGTTCATTACGAAGTGTCCAACTTTGCCCGAAACAAAAATCTTGTCTCAAGACACAACAGCAAATACTGGAACCATCATACCCCATATCTCGGTCTTGGCCCTGCAGCCCACTCTCTCGCGGAAAACAGGCGCTGGTGGAATAAAGTCTCTCTCACTGAATATCTGGCGGACATTCATTCTGGTAAGGCGCCCATCGCCACGTCAGAGACCCTCTCCACGGAGGCATTGCGTCTTGAAGCACTGTTTCTCGGTTTCCGGACGAAGGAGGGAATCCATCTGGAAAATTTCAACACACGGTTTGAATGCGATCTTCTTGAGGAAAAAGCCGAGACGATTGAGATACTTCAAAATTCGGGATTCATAAGAATCGAAGACGGCTATCTGCGTCCGACCCCTTCCGGCATGGCCGTAGCAGACAGCCTTTCGCTGATATAACCGGCTATATCGTCATGAACATCCTCCCAGCCTTTGTCCGTAAACCGGTTCAGGACTTCGTTTCCCATGTCCACGGTACAGACCGTTCCATCGAAATCGCACAGGATCAATATGTCGCCCGGTGCAGACACTTTCACGTTTTTTCTGCAAGCCTTTCCGCAAGCTTTAAAAACGGCCTAAAAATGTCGAGTGGGATGGGAAACGCAATTGTTGAATTATTTTCAGCGGCAATCTGATTCAGGGTCTGGAGATATCTAAGCTGCAGGGACATGGGCTGCGTCTCCATCAGGGCCGCTGCTTCAATCAGCTTCTGTGCGGCCTGGAACTCACCTTCGGCATTGATGACTTTGGCGCGCCGTTCCCTCTCCGCTTCTGCCTGCTTGGCGATGGCTCGTTTCATCTCCTCCGGCAGGTCGATTTGCTTCACTTCTACGTGGGAAACCTTGATGCCCCATGAATCGGTGCTGCGGTCGAGGATCTCCTGAAGCTGCAGGTTGATCTTCTCCCTTTGCGATAAAATCTCATCCAGTTCGAACTGCCCGCAGACGCTCCTCAACGTGGTCTGGGCCAACTGGGAGGTCGCGTACAGGTAGTTCTCAACATCAATAACAGCGGCACTTGCATTCATCACCCTGAAATAGACCACGGCATTCACCTTGATGGAGACATTGTCCCTGGTGATGACGTCCTGCGGGGGAACGTCCATCGTGATGGTTCTCATATCCACTTTTACCATTCTATCCACAACGGGAATCAGAATGATCAGACCGGGTCCTTTGGTATCGATCACCCTTCCCAGACGGAAGATGACGCCTCTCTCATACTCGTTCAGTATCCTGATGGCGGATGCCAGAAACATCACAACCAAAACAATCAACACAATAAATGGCATAGACATAATTATTCTCCTTTTTTATATTCAATTTTTTCAACTTTAATTTTAAGCCCTTCCACGCTTACTACTTTAATGTCTTTCCCCTTTTCCACCGGCTTCTCGCTCGATGCGTTCCAGTATTCGCCTTTGACGAAGACTTTTCCCGTTTCATAAACATCCGTTGCGGCTTCACCCGTTTCTCCGACCATCCCTTCCCCACCCGTTCGCTGCTTTCTCATCTGTGCTTTCAGAACAAGGCCGATAACACTCACGAAAAACAGGCATATGACCGTCAATACGGGAATCATGACCACCCATGACACCCTTAAGGCAGGGTCGGGCGAATCGAAGAGTAATAGAGAACCCATGATCAACGAGATGACCCCTCCTATGGTGAGAATTCCGTGGCTGATGACCTTGAGCTCGGCAATAAACAGAATGATGCCGAAAAGGATCAAAAGAACGCCGGCATAATTAACCGGAAGGGTCTGCATGGAAAAAAAAGCAAGGATCAGAGATATCCCGCCGATGACCCCGGGAAGGATCACACCGGGATTGGCAAACTCGAAATAGAGCCCCGCCAGACCGACAAGAAACAGAATATAGGCGATGTTGGGATCGCTGATGGTTGAGAGGATTTTCTGCCGCGTCCCCATTTTCTTCTCATTGATGACGGCGCCCTGGGTCTTCAATATTCTTTCCCCCGTAGACAGGATGACTTCCTTTTTGTCGGCTTGTATAAGCAATTGATTCACATCTGTTGAGACAAAATCGATGACTTTCAGCCTGAGGGCTTCTTCCGCCGTGATGGATTCACTTTTTCTAACCGCCCTTTCAACCCAGTCCGCATTTCTCCCCCTCTTATTGGCGATACCCCTGACGTAGGCCACAGCATCGTTTTCCACCTTCTTCATCATGGTTTTATCCTCGCCGCCGATACCGATTCCGACCGGATGGGCCGCCCCGATATTGGTTCCCGGCGTCATGGCGGCAACATGAGCTGCCACAGTGATGATAACCCCTGCTGACGCCGCTCTGGCGCCGGACGGAGACACATAAACCAACACGGGTATGGGAGAATTCAATATGCCCTTTGCGATGTCTCTCATCGCCAGATCGAGCCCGCCGGGCGTATCCAACAGAATGATCAGGCCGTCCGCGCCGCCCTTTGCCGATTCATTGATATTCTGCAGAATATATTCTGCAACGGGAGGCGTAATGGTTGCACTGACCGTTATCATATCAAAAACCGGCCGTTTCTCCTCAGCAGGGGAGAGATTTGCCGACAATAAAAACAGGGCAAAGATTAAAACATATATATAGAGTTTCTTGTGCAGCATATTCAGGCCTCTTTTTTCTTAATCCCTAACATTTTCATGATCATCTGCATATCTTCCCAAACGAGTTTTTTCGCGCCGGCGTTTCTCAAAAGATACGCAGGATGATAGGTTGGCATCACCTTGATGCCCTGATACGAATGAAATCTCCCCCGAAGGGCGGTTATGGGCACTTCTTTTTTCAACAGGGTCTGGGCGGCAAAAGTCCCGAGGGCGCAGATGACTTCGGGATTGATTGCCTGAAGCTGTTTGATCAGAAACGGCTCGCAGGCATGAATTTCATCCGGTTTCGGGTTACGGTTTCCCGGGGGTCGGCATTTAAGAATGTTGCATATATAGACATCATTTCTGGAAAGCCCCATGGCTGAAATGATCTTCGTCAAAAGCTGGCCCGCGCGTCCGACAAACGGTCTTCCCTGGGTGTCTTCATCCGCTCCCGGCGCTTCGCCGACAAAGACGAGATTCGCCTTTTCGTTGCCTTCTCCGAATACGATATGCGTTCTGACCTTCCCCAGAGGACATCGCTGACAATCCCCAAGTTCGCCTCTGACTGCGTCAATCGGTGCGTCGGCGCCGCAAGACTGGACCGGCAAAAGATGCTCCCGGCGGGGAACCGACGGTTTATTTACAGAAGTCGGCTCACCCTGCACACAGAGATAATTCAGGGTCCGTCCGGTATCTACGTCCATCTGAATGCGCGCCCTGAGGGATTGCACCACGGCAAGAAGCTCGCTTTTCATATCTTCCCTGTTGCCCGTCATATCCGCCATATCAGACCTGCCTTATTGTGATTTTTGTATTAATCTTGCGGATCCGCCTGTTCACTTTCTCCCCTTTTCAGCGATGATGTCTTTTACCCTGTCGAGAATCCTGTCTGCCGCGGCGATCTTATCCATCATGGGCAGTTCCACCTGACCTCCGTTTCTGTCGAGAATCTTTATGATATTCGTGTCATACCCGAATCCTGCACCGGCTTGCGTCACATCATTGGCGACGATGAGATCCATATTTTTGTCAAACAATTTGGCCCGCGCATTTTCGATCAGATTTTCCGTTTCGACGGCAAAACCGACGAGAATGCGTTTTCCCTTTTTCTTGCCGATTTCGGCAATAATGTCCGGATTCCGCTCCAGCGAAAGCGTAAGCGGACCCGCTTGCTTTTTCATTTTGGATGCCAGTCGGGTCGCCGGCCGATAATCGGCCACAGCAGCGGCCTTTATGACGATGGTTGACGCCTTCAGATGTGCCATAACGGCTTCTTTCATTTCCACGGCGCTTGAAACGGACACAAGGGTAACACCCCGCGGTGCGGGTAACGCTGAAGGGCCGCTGATGAGGACAACGCGGGCCCCCCTTCTCCTGCCTGCTATCGCCAGGGCATAACCCATCTTGCCGGATGAATAATTTGTGATATACCTGACCGGATCCAGGGGTTCACGGGTAGGACCGGCCGTTACGAGAATCCGCTCGTCTCCTAAATCATTTACGGTCAGAATCGATTCAACCTCTTCAACAATGTCAGACACTTCCGGAAGTCTCCCCTGTCCTTCCGAACGGCAGGCCAGTTTTCCATACCCCGGTTCCATGAAGAGATAGCCTCTGGACGTCAACTGCATGATATTTTCCTGAACGATTGCATTTTCATACATGTTCGTATTCATGGCAGGACAGATGAGAACAGGAGCCCTGGTGGTCATGACCGTCGTCGTCAGAAGATCATCCGCAAACCCGGCGGCGATCTTTCCGATGATATTGGCCGTTGCAGGCGCAATCACCATGATATCCGCATATTCCGCAAGGGATATGTGGGCAAGATTGTAGTCATTGATTACGGGGTACATTTCAGAGTGCACGGCATTCGACGACAGCGTCTGGAAGGTCAGAGGGGTTATGAATTCGGCCGCGTTCCCTGTCATGATCACCCTGACGGCGGCCCCCCTTTTGACAAATTCTCTCGTCAACTCCGCAGCCTTATAGGCAGCGATGCTTCCCGTAACTCCCAAAACAATTTGTTTATC
>JBAWYD010000076.1:0-10996 GCA_037143735.1 Deltaproteobacteria bacterium | reverse complement strand
ATGTTTGGATGGGAATTTCCACCCCATATGAGTGGCGGTCTCGGAACGGCCTGTTATGGTATCACGAAGGCCCTGACAGGGCTTGGCCACGAGGTTATTTTTGTCGTTCCGAGGCTGAAGAGCAAGGGAGATCCGTCCCATGTGGAATTGATTTCGGCCTCAGAAGTTCCTGTCCCGGTTCAATCTCTTACGGAGGATCATTTTTTTCATGGGCTGGATGTAAGGCTGATTCATTCCCTTTTGAGGCCGTATCTCAATGAACATCAATACGCAGACCTTCTGGAAGATCCTGATCTCACCCACCTGACATGGGAAAAGGACCCGAAGGAAGAAAAGAGATATCGTTTATTTGAGATTTCCGAACACTACGGACCCAATCTCATTGCAGAAGTCCTGAGATATGGAAAGGTGGCAGGCGTTATCGCTGAAAAGCAGACGTTTGATGTGATCCATGCCCATGACTGGATGACGATTTTTGCCGGTCTTCATGCTAAAAAGATCAGCGGGAAACCTTTGATTCTTCATGTTCACGCCCTCGAGTTCGACCGGAGCGGAGATCACGTCAACCAGGACATCTATGACATCGAAAGGCTGGGCATGTCATCGGCTGATCGTATCATTGCCGTCAGCCACTACACCAAAAACCTGATTGTCAACCGTTATGGCGTTCATCCCGATAAAATAACCGTCGTTCACAATGCCGTTTCCCGTGCTGAAGCCGGAGCAGCATATAAGGTGGAAAGGAATATGGATAAAAAAATAGTCCTTTTTCTGGGCAGAATCACTTTTCAGAAAGGTCCGGACTATTTCGTCGAGGCGGCGGCGAAAGTGCTAAAAGAGATTCCCGATGTGACATTTGTCATGGCGGGCGCGGGAGACATGATGCCCCGCATGATCAAGCGGGTTGCGGAGCTGGGAATAGGGAAAAGTTTTCACTTCACCGGTTTTCTGCAGGGGGCGGAAGTCGAGCAGATTTTTACCATGAGTGATCTGTATGTCATGCCGAGTGTATCCGAGCCTTTCGGCATCTCGCCTCTGGAGGCGATGGTCTATGATGTGCCCGTAATTATTTCAAAACAGTCCGGCGTATCTGAAATCCTGCGCCACGCCCTGAAAGTGGACTTCTGGGATGTAAAAGAAATGGCCAACAAGATCATTGCCATTTTAAAACACCCGGCACTTTCCGATGAAATTGTGGAAAGGTCCCGTGAAGAGGTGCGGAATATCCGCTGGGAAAACGCGGCAGAGAAAATAGTTACGGTTTATCAATCCGGGAGGTGATGAATATGCCAAGTGTCTGTCTTTATTTCCAGGTCCATCAGCCCCGTCGATTGAGGCACTACACTTTTTTCGATATCGATCATAACCATGATTACGAAGATGAAGATAAAAACCGCCTGATCCTCCATAAAGTCGCCGAAAAATGTTATCTCCCCGCCAACAGGATCATGCTGAATCTGATCAGGCGGTACCGGGGAGATTTCCGGATTTCCTATTCCATAACGGGTACCGTCATCGATCAGCTTGAAAAGTACCGGATGGATGTCCTGGACAGCTTCAAGCGGCTTGCCGACACGGGATGTGTCGAATTCATCAACGAAACATACAACCATTCTCTCTCCTTTCTCTTTTCTTTACGTGAATTTAAAGAGCAGGTGACGTTGCATAAGAAAAAAATGACATCTCTTTTCGGTCAGACCGGGAAGACATTTCGCCATACCGAACTGATTTATAATAATGACCTTGCAAAGGTCGTGGAAAAGATGGGCTACCGGGTCATCATGGCGGAAGGGGCGGATAAAATCCTCGGATGGCGGAGTCCCAATTATGTCTATCAGCCGGCGGGATGTGAAAGCCTGAAACTTCTTTTGAGGAACTATCGGCTGTCCGATGATGTGGCCTTCCGGTTTTCCAACACGAAATGGTCTGAATATCCCCTCATGGCCGACAAGTATGCCCACTGGATCCATCATGTGAACCGCGACGGGGAAAAGTTGATCAATCTTTTCATGGATTATGAAACCTTTGGCGAACACCAGTGGCAGGAAACGGGGATCTTTGAATTTATCCGGATGCTCCCCCGGGAAGTCATCAAGAATCCTGCCTTCAGATTCCAGACGCCCTCCGAAGCTGCCGGGGATCATGAACCCGTTGCCACCCTTGATGTGCCGGATTTCGTCTCTTGGGCGGATATGGACAGGGATTTAAGCGCCTGGATGGGGAATACCCTTCAGAAAGATGCCATCCAAACCCTTTACGCTATGGAGGCGAAGGTTCGCCGCCGGAAAGACGAAAACATCCTCCGCACCTGGCGCATGTTCCAGACGTCGGATCATTTTTACTATATGTGCACCAAATACTTTGCCGACGGGGATGTCCATAAATATTTTAACCCCTATGCATCACCCTATGATGCATATATCAACTACATGAATATTCTTGATGATTTTTCCGGTACAATAGGGAAGAGAAGGAGTGTCGTTCGTGAAGCAGCATCATGATAAAGGCTATCTGTTTGAGGTCAGCTGGGAGGTTTGCAACAAGGTTGGCGGCATATATACGGTCATAGCGAGTAAACTCAGAGAAGCGATAAAGATTTACGGGGATCGTTATATCCTCCTGGGACCCGATCTTAAAAGCAATCTTGAATTTGAAGAAACGGATGAGGACTGCTGGACAAAGATCAGGGAAGTCACGGCCATCAAAGAAATACCCTGCCGTTTTGGCCGATGGAAAATTCCCGGTGAACCCAAGGTCATCCTCGTCGGTTTCGGAAAGAAATACGACAAGGATCAGCTCCTCTTCCGTATCTGGGAAGATTATGGCGTGGATTCCATAGCCGGCGGGTGGGATTATGTGGAACCGGTGATGTTCAGTTATGCCTGCGGCGAGGTCATTGAAACGATCTATAATCTGGCCATCAGACCCCAGGAAATACCCGCTGTTGCTCAATTTCATGAGTGGATGTGCGGGGCGGGAATCCTGTGTATAAAGAAAAAGGTCCCCGAAATCGGGACGGTTTTTACCACCCATGCCACCATCCTGGGAAGGACGCTCGCCGGATCGGGCGTTGATATTTATATGGCCATGGACAATATCTCACCCCAGGGGGAAGCCGCCGCCCATAACATCAATGCAAAATACTCCATGGAAGTCGTCGCCGCGAGAGAAGCGGATTGTTTTACGACTGTCAGTGAGATCACCGCATCGGAAGCAAAAAATTTCCTCGGCAGGCTCCCCGATGTGATCACTCCCAACGGCCTGGATATGGACAATATTCCGGATCTTTCGGATCATCGGAACCCGGCATTAAAATCCAGGGAAAAACTCCTGAAGGCGGCGTCACATTTTCTGAAAAAGGATTTTCCTGCAAGCACGAAGATCATGATCATCTCGGGCCGCTATGAGTTCCACAACAAGGGGATTGATATCTTTTTGAATGCCCTCGGTCGTCTTGACAAAGAAATGTCAGGAGATAACCATAACCCCATTCTTGCTTTTCTTTTTGTTCTTGGGGGTCACACGGATTTGATTCCCGCTCTGCAGTGCGATTACACGAGACCGGACCCGGGAAACCCTCCCATTGCAACCCACAGGCTTCACTATGAGGCGTCGGATCCCATTCTGCAAACATGCAGCAGGCTGGGGCTCAGAAATTCCCAGCAAAACATGGTCAATGTCATCTTCAGCCCGGCCTATTTAAACGGACATGACGGCCTTATCAACATGACATATTACGAAGCCCTTTCCGGGTGTGACCTGGGAGTTTTCCCATCCTATTATGAACCCTGGGGATACACTCCTCTCGAAAGCGCCGCCTACGCGGTGCCGACTATCACAACGGATCAGGCCGGCTTCGGCCTTTGGGTCCAGAAGACCATCGGTGAAAACGGCGGGGTGATTCTGCTGAATCGGAAAGGTCAGAATCTCAATATCATTGAGGAAAATTTTTATGGAATCTTTAAAAACTTCCTCTCCTGGACCGAAAAGGAAACCCGGGACAGGCGGAAGGGCGCTCGCCATGTCGCCCTGAAGGCAAACTGGAAGAATTTCTTCAAATCCTATCTGAACGCGTATGAAAAGGCTGTTATTGTTGCCCGTGACCGATCCTCGAAGCTCTCCTCCATCTATTACAGGATGGAAAAGAAATACACCTTTGTGGGGACCGTATCGGCCCAGCCCTATTTCCGGATGTTCACAGCCGTGGCGAATCTTCCCGAAAAAATTGGCCGGCTGCGTGAGCTGGCTTACAACCTGTGGTGGACATGGCACCCCAAGGCCCGCAGTCTATATATTTCCCTCGATCCCAAGATCTGGCCGGAGATGGGAAATAATCCCGTCAGGATGCTCGAAACCGTATCGTCTGAAAAGCTGATGGAAGCATCGGAGAATACAAGCTACATGAATCTGTATTCGCAGATCGTTCAGCAGTTCGATGAATACATGAGCGAGAAAACGCCATCTAAAAATGTACAGGCCTCTCAGGCGATCAAATGGTCTTCCCCCATCGCCTATTTTTCAACGGAATACGGCCTCCATGAAAGCATTCCCATCTATTCAGGTGGACTGGGCACGCTTTCCGGCGATCACTTGAAAACAGCAAGCGACCTGAATATCCCCCTTGTCGGGGTAGGACTCCTCTACAAGAACGGCTATTTCCGACAGGTCATAGACAAAAACGGCGTCCAGATCGCGGAATATCCGGAAAACGACCTTTCCCTCATGCCCGTTCAGATCGTACGGGATGATGTGGACAATGAGGTGCAGATATCCCTTGAACTGCCGGGACGGACCCTGTTCGCAAATCTATGGGAGGTCAAGGTAGGCCGTGTTTCCCTGTACCTGCTGAATACGGATATTGCGAGAAATACCGTTCAGGACAGAAAAATAACGGAACGCCTGTATCCCGCGGACCAGAGAACCCGGATAGAACAGGAAATTCTTCTCGGCATGGGCGGGGTCAGGCTGCTTAAAAAATTAGGTGTAAGACCCCGTGTTTACCACATCAATGAAGGGCATTCGGCCTTTCTCATTTTCGAGCGCATCTCGGATCTGATGACGGAAGAAGGGCTTTCCCTGGATGAGGCCATGGAAGTGGTTCGCGGCAGCACCGTCTTCACAACCCACACGCCTGTGGAAGCCGGCAATGAAAGGTTTCCAAAAGATTTAATGGAACATTATTTTACCGGTTTCGTTAAAAGAACGCAAATGTCCTGGGCGCAGCTCTGGGAACTGGGACGAAAAGAAATTGGCGAAGACAAACCGTTTTTCATGACGATTCTTGCCTTCAAAATGTCGCACATCAGCAATGCCGTAAGCCGGGTTCACGAAGACGTTTCAAGGCGCCTGTGGCGTGACGTATGGAAGGGTTTTAATATGTCCGATGTCCCCATCCGCCATATCACAAACGGGGCTCATACCCTGTCTTATATTGCACCGAGAATGAAGACCCTTCTTGACACATATCTGGGTAACGAATGGGAAACGAACACCGCAGACCCGGAAATCTGGGAACGGGTGCAGGATATACCGGATTCTCAATTGTGGGACATGAGATATGAGCTGAAGCAGAAAACCATCAATTTCCTGAGAGAATACCTTTCCAAACACTGGGCAAAATACGGTTATTCAAAGACATGGCGGGAGGAATTTTTCTCAAAAATCAACCCCGCAGGTCTCATTATCGGATTTGCACGGCGATTTGCACCGTATAAGAGAGCCGAGCTGATTCTGTCGGATCTGGACCGGCTGGAAAGAATGTTAAATCATCCGAACCGACCCGTGCATATCATCTTTGCAGGAAAGTCCCATCCGAACGATGAAATGGGGAAAAATCTGATTAAAATGGTTATCGATATCTGCAAGGATGACAGGTTCAGAGGCAAAATCTTTTTCCTTGAGGACTATGACATTCACATTGCCCGTTATCTGGTTCAGGGTGTGGATGTATGGCTGAATACGCCGAGACGACCTTACGAAGCAAGCGGCACGAGCGGTGAAAAGGTCGTCGCAAACGGGGTTCTGAACCTGAGCGTATCCGATGGATGGTGGTCTGAAGGCTATGACGGGACCAACGGCTGGACCATAGGGCCTGTCGTTGGAGGATATTCCGAAGAGCGGGTGAATGCCGATGAGGAAGACGGGCAATCCCTTTATTCCCTCCTTGAGAATACGGTCATTCCCACCTTTTACAACAGGGAGATATCCGGACTGCCCGAAAAGTGGATCAGTATGATCAAAAGGTCAATGCAGACCCTGATGCCGAAATTCAACACCCAGAGAATGCTGCTCCAGTATTACCACGACATCTATATGCCAACGGCAAACAGGGCACACGATCTATCCGAAGATTCTTACAGGATGGCAAAGGATCTTGCAGACTGGAAGCGTAAAATTCCCATGCGATTTTCCTCTCTCAAGCTGTTAGATGTCAGTATCGAGGGCATTCACGGAGATACCGTCCTGGTTGAGCAACCCCTGAACGTCAACGCAAGGATTGATCCCGGAAAGATGGGAGCGGATGAAATCCTCGTGGAACTGCTGATCGGCAGAAAAGACGGTCATGAGTTTGACGGCGCGCCGGATTGCGTTCCTCTTGACGTGGCTGACAGGACACCGGATGGCGTGCTGACGTTTTCCGTTGAATACATCGTGAAACAGAACGGACCGTACTACTACGGCGTTCGGGTCATGCCGTACCATAAGTGTCTCACATCCAGGCAGGAGACGGGCCTGATCCTCTGGGCGTGACAGTGGTGGACTTGAAAATCATTGATTAAACCTGCACAAACGATAGATAAACTTACCAGCGGCACCCCTGTTACCATTGTGGCTCTCGGCGATTCCTTAACGCAGGGATGGATGGTTTCAACGGGTTATCTCGATTTTCTCAAGAAAATGCTTCACACAAAATTTCCACAAATAAGACTTAAACTCATCAACAGCGGCATACCCGGAGATACGGCGGATTCCGGCCTTTACCGCCTGAAGTGGGATGTTCTTCATTACAACCCGGATTGCGTTTTCATACAATACGCCATCAACGATGCCTTTTCAGGATTTACAGAACAGCACTTTAAAAGCAATATCAAAGGGATCATCGATGGAATCAGGGCAAACGGCGATGCAGACATCGTTCTCATAACCTCCGGATATATCGGCGATAATGAGGATAACCGCCACGTGGAAGGGTATTATCGTCAACTTGAAGCGCTGGGAGGGGATTACGGGATACCTGTCGTGCAAACACATGAGTACTGGAAAAAGAGGATCAGGGAGGGCGTCATTTTCGGGTCTCTGGTGCAGTATGATGGCGTGCACCCCACGGAGGAAGGCTACAGGCTCATGGCAGAAGCTGTCATGGACCTTTTTTGAAATGCTATTCCGGCTTCACCTGAATCTTGTAGATGTTCTCCTGGTGATCAAAGACCTGATCGGCAAGATACCCGGTCCCTGCCGTCAGGTCGAGGACGATGCGTGTCTTATGATTCCTGTAGATGCCGATGCGGATCCTTTTGACGTAATCCCCCTTGGTATCGATCGTGAAGTTCTTCCGGCCGATGAAACCGGCGTTCATAAAATCAATGACAATCCGGGGACGATCGCCCTCCAGTACCGTGACCTTGGGAATATTCTTGCCGCTCAGGACCACCTGGACATTCTCGGCGCCACCGGGTGGTTCCGCCCCGGAAAAGCGGACATCTTTGATCTGCGTCTCCTGGGCGTTCACCGCGCCGACCAGGAACATCGCGGATACGGCCAGCAGGCAAGCGAACGATGCTAATCTTTTCTTCATGCGATTCGAACCATTATTAATGGCGGCGGCGCTGTCAAGTCATACCATGATGCCTTCATCAGTTTTTTAATGCTTTAAGGTCTGAATTGTCTTGACATACAATTGAATTATTTCTTATACGTAATGGGTAAAAAAATCAACTCCTATAAATTATTTCTTATACGTAACAGGTAAAAAAAGCAGCTCCTATCGCTTATCACTCTTAAGCAATTTCTTGTCCAACCTGATTTCAGGAAAACAGGAGGAAGATCGTATGATAGTGAGACATCGCAGGTTGTGGGTAATTTTTTCCGTTTTTATGTTCGTTGTTTTCTGTACGTCATTCGCGGGAGCCAATCCGGCCGACAAGACGAACAACGGGGGAACGATAGAAAAGCTCCTGAAGTTTTCCGACGGCCTGGCGGGGATCTGCGTCCAGGGCAAATGGGGATTCATCGACACCGCTGGAAAACGGGCCATCGAACCCCGGTTTTCCGATATCCACAGTTTCCATGAAGGATACGCCCCGGTGAAGATGGAGAACAAATGGGGACTCATCGACCGGAAAGGTAAATACGCCATCCTTCCCCGCTATGAGGACATCGGGGAGTTTTCCGAAGGCCTCGTAGCCGTCAAGCTGAAGGGCCACTGGGGGTTTGCGGACAGGAACGGGAAGACGGTTATCCCTCACCAGTTCGCCGAGGCGAAGGCATTCTTCCAGGGCAAGGCGGCGGCCCGTCAATCGAATCTGTGGGGTTATATAGACAAGGAGGGACTGATGGCCATCAAACCTGCGTTTACCGGCGCCGGTTCCTTCGGAGAAGGGCTGGCCCCCGTCCAGGCGCGGGACAAATGGGAATACATCAACGAGAAAGGCCAGGTCGTCATCAAGCCCCAATTCGACATGGCCATGGAGTTTTCCGGCGGGCTCGCCGCCGTCATGATCGATACCAAGTGGGGGTTCATCAACCCGAAGGGGGTATTCGTGATCAACCCCCTCTATGAAGACGCCCAGTCGTTTTCGGGAAAACTGGCCGCCGTCCAGACCAGAGACAAATGGGGCTATATAGACGGGAAAGGCAAAGACGTCATCCCCTTCTCGTTCCAGCAGGCCGGCGATTTCTCCGACGGCGTGGCCCTGGTGCAGTTGAACACCGGCCAATCCGCCTATATATATCCGAGCGGGAAAGCGGCCATGGGACTGGCGTCCATCGAGGGCGTGTTCGATGTAGGAATCTGGTACACCTGGGAATCAGGCCATAGCGTCATCATCGTGAATCTCAGCGCGGATGATTTGATCGTCCATTACAACACCACGGGCGCCGGGGGGCTCTTGCCCCTGCCGGATCCGAAAACGGGCCTCAATGCCATCCCATCCTGGTCCACATGGACCGACTATGCTCTCAAGGAAATCCCGAACGGCAACTTCTGTATGTACTTCCGGAACAAGGATTCCCTGAAGACGGACAACTTCTGCATGAATTTCAACGAAAACACCTATATCAATCCCAAGACCAGCCAGTATTCGACGCGGGGACTGGCATCCTTCCGGCCCCAGGACCTCGGCCGCTGGAAGAGAAGCAACACCTGGTCAGGCCCGGACCATACCGGCCCCTATGCCACAAATACGCAATCTCACAACTACCAGACGGCCTTCACGGACACGCATTTCATGGCCCTCTACAACAATGCCGAAAAAGGATCGAAAACAAACTTCGTTCTGGTGCTGGGCGACGCGACGCTTCCCCTGCCGATCTATCAGCAGCGCGTTTACGGCGCTCAATAGCCATCAGGAAAGGATAGGATGATGATTACGAAGAAAATGCCGAATATCTTTACAATTGCCCTCTTGATCCTGATATGCGCCCCTTTCACGGCGGCGGCCCAGCAGGGCGGCGACGTCCCCCAGGCATGGGAATTGTACCAGAACATGACCAATGCGTCGCGCACGACCCTCGTCGTGCTCCAGAACCTCTCTCCCTACGACATGGTTCTGAAAAACGGCCCGGAACAGTTGCCGGATTTCATCGCGGGCAAGGAATGCCCGCGCATCGCCGCGGTGAACGGAGTCCCCGCACAGCTCCCCGCTACGGACTACGGGCAGGGCGTCATTTCCCCGGCCTATGCGACGGCCTTCACCTGGTGGGACTGCAAACCTGACAAGCAGCAGGCCGGCGCCTATCAGAACCTCAATCTTCAGTACACACTCCGGAAGGTAACAAGCAGCAACGGACCCGGTTGTTCCCAGCCAACCGCCACGGGAGATGTCCAGCTCAACATTGATATGCTCCGCTGCCCGCCTCCCCTTCCCCCGGCAGAACAGGGAAAAATGATCCTCTCCATCATCAATTTCGCCTATGACGCCGGCAAGGGAACCGACGCAGCGGCGGAACATGGGACCGCCTGGATCAAGTCGGTCGCGCAGACCTACAAGACCGGCGATAGCGTCCGGGACGCAACCGATCGAAACCGGACCGGCGCCTACAGCCAATTCAAGATTTCCGCCTACACCCAGGCGAAAAAGGCGGACGGCGCCATGATTACCCCGGGTTGCTCCAAGACGGCGGCGTCTGATGCCAACGTGTGCACCAGCTCCCCCAGCTTCTGCGATCCCGCAAGCGATATCGTCACTATGGTGGTCACCCTGCGCAGCAGCAGAGGCGCGAAAGCGATTCCCCTGACCCACATCACCGTCATGGATATGGCCCATTACAAACCCGCGCAGGTCGCCGCCGCCCTCACGGAGGCCAAGGCTAAGGAAACCATCGAGAACGACGAGAACCTGCAGGCCCTTTACAGCGCCTTGATCCGCAAGGGAGCGGCGGACTTCCAGGCTGCCATCCGTTCTGCAATGACGGGCAACGCCTGGATCAGGGAAGAAGATTTCAACAAGGCGCTGGTTTCCGTCTGTGCGGGCAAACCGCTGGCTGAAAATGAAAAGAAGCTGATCGCCGATCTGGCGGCCCTCGTAAAATAGGAAACAACCTTGATTTATCGCATTGTATGTTGATGACATATTTGGAGTTTTACGGTTACCCATGTTTGACGCGTTCGCAAAAAGTCCAGAAATTCCCTCCCCCTTCGATGGGGGAGGGTTAGGGTGGGGGTGAGTAATGAAACGATTCATCATTTTTATTACCCCACCCCTTAATCCCCTCCCGCAAGGGGAGGGGTAATAGTTGGTTTTTGCGAACACGTCATATTTTAAGTCTTTTTCACCAA